>SWDL01000370.1 GCA_005116795.1 Nitrospira sp.
GACAGCGGCCCCGCACAGAGGAGGTCTTACGCGACTACAGGCACCGTACCACGGATGTTCTGTGTACGCAAGGATTCGGAGCCTCCGTCTTTGTTCCGCTGGGACAAGGGCCTGGCCTCTCCTGAATATCGGCCAGGCCCTTGTCGGGTTGAGGAGGAAGAATCGAGGGGGGCTACTTCTTCTTCACGAACGTGCCGGTCCACACATTCGGGGTAGACCCGACATCGACCGAAGTCGTATCGCCTTCCTGCACTGCAGGCAGACCGGGTTGTACGTCCACCATGTTCAGATCGACATCGCACTGACCATGCTTGGCGACCGTCGTGTCGCCGCGCTTGCCGATAGTGACATTGTACTGCGCGACCAGCGGATCCGGCTCATCGAGCACGAGGCTGCAGGTCGCATATTCCGCTCTGTCCCGCAGCAGGTGCATGGTAACGATCGTCTCATCGGGATCACCGCCAATCAGGGACGAGGGGAGTGGAATTTCTACGCGGCCTTGGAACCGCTCACGATCCTGGCGCATTTCCCACCGCACGTGGCCTTCCACGCCTGGCGTCGCTGAGGTGAGCTTGGACTCGATCCGCATGCGTCCGGGCACGCCACCGCCGATCCCGTCTCGCCCTTGGCCCGATTTCGCGAAGGCCAAATCCGCGACTCCGATGGCGGCCAGGCTCAGTGAGGCGGCTGTCCATACGACGACTGATTGGAAGTTCATCCGGGTCCTCCTTTGTTCGATTCTGTCCGTTGCTGAGACACTGCTTCGCGTGACGTCACGTGGACAGAAAAGAGAGCAAGGCGGGTACCACCTACCGGCAGGACCGAAGAATCTCGTGCAATCAAGGGCTTGAGGTGATGCTTTTAGTAAACGGATTTTTGAGGTCATGGAATGTTGAAGGGTGTTCCCTGCACAAAGAAGGCGAAAAAGGGAGATCGTGCTGCTGTGGGAGAAAAAAACTTGAGGAGGCGCGCTGTCTCGATGGCGCTAGGTCAGCCGATACAACTGCCCGTACTTTTGCTCGACGTATTGAAGGAAGGGTTCCGGGCTGAGCATGCCGCCGGTCACGCGTCGCACCAGATGCTCGACGGTGAAGGTGCGGCCCCAACGATGGATCTTTTGATTGAGCCACTTCGTGAGTACGGTGAGCTGGCCGGCGGCGATGTGGTCATCGAGGTTGGCGATCTCCATTCGGGCCTGGTCGTAGAACTGCGCAGCGTAGAGGTTGCCCAAGGTGTAGGTGGGAAAGTACCCGATCGCGCCCATGGACCAGTGCACGTCTTGGAGCACGCCGGTGCTGTCGGTCTCCGGCACAATGCCCAGGTAGGTCCGCATCTTTTCATTCCAGGCCCCGGGGAGATCGGCGACGTCCATCCCGTCTTCTATGAGCGCGCGCTCGATCTCGTAACGGATCATGATATGCAGGTTGTAGGTCAGCTCGTCGGCTTCGACCCGGATCAGCGAGGGCTGCACGCGATTAATCGCGGCATGGAACTGCTCCAGGCTGCTGGCGTGAAGCTGATCGGGAAAGACCTGTTGCAGCATCGGGTAGAAGCATCGCCAAAAGGACAGGGAGCGACCCACGCTGTTCTCCCACAGCCGCGACTGACTTTCATGGATGCCCAGTGAGAGCGAATCACCCAGCGGCGTGCCGTAGCGCTCCGGTTCCAGCCCCTGATCGTACAGTCCGTGCCCGCCCTCATGGATGCAACTGAAGAGGCAGGACGGAAGGTCGGTCTCGAACACCCGAGTGGTCACGCGCACGTCGGTCGGATGGAAGGAAGTGGTGAAGGGATGGGCGGAGAGGTCCAGGCGTCCGCGGGTAAAGTCATAGCCCATGGCGGTCAGGACCAGCTTGCCGAACTCCATCTGGCGGTCCGTCTCGTAGGTGCGATGGAGAAATGAGTCGTCGATGCGGATGGGCGAATCGAGCACGCGGCGCAGCAATGGGACCAGTCCGGCTTTGAGCGCGGCGAACAGCGGCGTGATGTGCGCGACCGTCATCCCGGGCTCGTAGCTGTCCATCAGCGCGTCATAAGGGCTCGCCTGGTAGCCCACGTAGCCGGCTTCTTCTCGCTTCAGCGCGACGAGGGTGCGGAGGTTCGGGAGGAACTTCTTGAAGTCATTCTGGGCGCGCGCCTCGACCCAGACTTGTTGCGACAACGACGCTTCACGGGCGAGGCGCGTGACGAACTCCGAGGGGAGCTTGTTCGCGCGACTGTAATCCCGCCACACCTCCCGCAAAAGAGCCCGCGAGGGCTCATCCCAGGCTTCGGTCCCGATCTCGCGGGCCAGACCGTTCGTGGGGTCTACCCACTGGTCCAACCATCCTTTCACGTCAGGTGAGACCAGCTTGTCATGTGCCAAGCCCTCCAGGGTGGCCAGTTGATCCGCGCGCGCCTTGCCGCCCCCTGCCGGCATATAGGTTTCCTGATCCCAGGAGAGCAGGGAGGCGGCGCTCTTGAGGTGCTGAATCTCGGTGAGGCGGGTCATCAGGGGTTCGAGGGTCTTCAGGGTTTTCATGGGCGTCCAATCTGCTATGATCCGGCGAGTCTACGGAGCGCGTGTCCGGTTTTCAACGTCTTTATCGTTCCACAGGGAGTGCAGCCGATGGATTTTCTGGTGGTTCCTGAAATCGAAGCCTATGCGGAGGCGCACTCGATGCCCGAATCGGCGGTCTGTCGGGAGTTGAGAGACGAAACCTACCGCACGATGGAGTGGCCGCAGATGGTGGTCGGGCCGCTGGAGGGCGCCTTTCTGAAGATGACGGCCCAGATGGTGCAGGCGAAGCGAGTGTTGGAGATCGGGATGTTCACCGGCTACAGCGCCCTCTGCTTTGCGGAGGTGGTGCCGGACGACGGGCGCGTGATCACCTGCGAAGTGGATCACGAATCGGCCGCGCTGGCACGACACTACTTCGCTCGGAGTCCGCACGGGAACAAAATCGAGGTCCGCATGGGGCCGGCCTTGGAAACCTTAGCCGGTCTTTCCGGGCCCTTCGATCTGATCTTCATCGATGCCGACAAGATCAACTACCTGAATTACTACGAGCGGGCGCTCGACCTGATTGCCCCGACCGGCGTGATCCTGCTCGACAACGCCTTGCGCGACGGCGACGTCTTGAAACACCCGGCTCCCGAACCGTCGACCGAGGCCATTCAATCCTTGAATCGCCGGATCGCCGCCGATACGCGTGTGACCGCGGTCTTGGTGACGGTCCGCGACGGGGTAATGCTGGTCAAGCCGAAGGGTGATGAAGGGTAAGGTTTCCCCGGCAGGCATGGCGCAGTCCCTCACCGCCTTGCCGGTTCGTGGCGGTTGAATGAGCATGAAGTGATTTGGTTTCCAGCCTGCCCGATCGCTGCGTGTTCGCTGAAATTGACCGTCTTCAGACCCTGTTCGTCTCGGTCCGGCTCGTTGACCCTCGTTTCTTGTCAAGAATAGCTACGTATATTATATTGTTTTACGTTCCTTCCTTCAGTTCCTCCGGTCGATTCCGATACGACTCCAGGCTGGTCGATTCTGTCTCGGAGGCTGTATGTCCGCCGGCGCTCTTACGTCTCGATCCCTGACCCCCACCGATCTGAACGGTGCCGCTCAGTCCGGCGCCGAATTGCTCTCCCGGCTCCGCCTGTCGGCGCAGGTCGAGACGAAGGCGACGCTAACCGTCACAACTCGTGAAGGCGATACGGTCACGCTCTCGGCGAATCGCGCGGCCCGGGCGGAGCTGACGTCGATTGCCTATGATCGGACCGGTCGTCCCGCGGACCCGGACCTGAGCGTCCGGTTGGCCTCTGCGCAGTTGCATGCCGCGCAGGCGTTCGACTCGGCGGTCGACGGCGATCTGAACGAACAGGAGCGGAAGGATCTCGACGCACTGCTTACGAATATCGACGGCGTCGCGAGCGCGTTCTTCAGCGGTCACATCGACGAGGCGATAGCCCGTGCCCTTCAGGTCAAGGATTTGGGCTCACTGCAAGGGTACCGGTTCGAAGCCAGCTACAGCAGCAGCACGTCCGTCGAGCACGGGACCGGCGCGGATCTTGCGGCGGTGGTCCCCGAGGCGGAGGGGCCCGTCCCGGATACCTCTTCGCTGGCGGACGCTGTCGAGGAGTTCTTCGCCTCGTTTCTGAGGCAGAGGGAAGAGCTCACACCCCTCTCCTTGAAGGCCTTGTTGCCACCACCGGTCTCCGAGGACCACGCGCCTGAGTCGGTTGA
>SWDL01000371.1 GCA_005116795.1 Nitrospira sp.
TGATGGTTCGTCCTAGGAATTCTCCCTGCGGTATAGGAGCTCCAGCCCTTCAAGCGTCAGGTGCGGGCAGACCTCCTCAATGGTGCGGCACTCCGGGGCGACGATGGGAGCCAGCCCGCCGGTGGCGATGACTATCGCCGGATGGGGGAGTTCTTGCTGCATGCGGGTCACCAGTCCGTCGATGAGTCCTGCATATCCGATCAAGAGCCCCGCCTGCATGCTCGTCACCGTATCGTGTCCAATGGCCGACTTCGGCCGCCGTAGTTCCACTTTGGGCAACTTGGCGGTTCGTAAGGACAGCGCCTCCGCGGCGATACCCAAGCCCGGCGCAATCGCTCCTCCCAGAAATTCCCCCGCGTGGCTCACGACATCGAAGGTGGTCGCCGTTCCGCAATCCACGACGATGAGGCTCTTCCGAGACCTCGCGTAGGCCGCGGCGGCGTTGACCAGGCGATCAGGTCCGATTTCATCAGGACGAGGGTAGTGATCGAGCCGCAGGCCGAAGTCGAGCGTATGGTTCACCAGGAGGGGCCGATGATGAGACATGGATTCGAGCAGTGGGTGAAGACCGGCGGTCAACGCGGGGACCACACTGCAGACGATGCTGCCGGTGATCTGATCGAGAAAGATCCCTGCCGCGCGGAGCAGATCCAACAGCACGACCCGATACTCATCCTGCGTCTTCTGGGGACGACTCGAGATGCGCCAATGAGCCTTGAGGGTCTGACCGTCAAAGAGACCCCAGGTGATCGTCGTATTGCCGATGTCACAGGCGAGTAACATGGAGACGTTTCAGCCCTGCTTGTGGGCTCGACTCGCCGTCAGCATTACGGTCGTGGCGGGTCTGCCCGGAGATGCCGCACATCTCCAGAGTGAATGAGATGTGCAGTCGGTGGAGTGGTCGTTGAATCGATCAGGCGAAGGGAGCCGTCCCGTCCGACATCCGTGGCGATCCCCTCCAGGACCTTCCCCGATTCCAATTCGACCCGAACAGGTTGTCCGATGGTACCACAAAGATCCTGGTATTCCTGAGACAGCGAGGGGAGGGATCCGGTTCGCCAGAGGTCCAATCGCGATTCAAGTTCGAGCAGGAGGGAGGCGAGGAGTGTCGCGCGATCGACCGGCGCCTGCCCTTCATCTGCCAGGCTGGTGGCGATGGTCCGCAGCTCGGCGGGCATCTCGTCATGCCGCCAGTTGACGTTCAGGCCGATGCCGACCACGGCGTAGGCCGACCCTCTGCCTAGACCGTGGGTCTCGCACAGGATTCCGCCGACCTTCCGAGTTCCGACCATCACATCATTGGGCCATTTGAGAGCCGGCGACACGGTGGTCATTTGCGTAATGGCCTGGGCCGTGGCCGTGGCCGAGATCAGCGGAAGCCAACCGAGCCGCTCGTCCGTGGGCAGGTGGCGAATGATGATGGAGCAGTACAGGTTGAGCCCGCCGGGGGAGCGCCATGTCCGACCGAGCCGTCCACGGCCGGCGGACTGCCGGTCTGCCACGATGACGGCGCCGTCCGGCGCGCCGGCCTCTGCGGCGTCGAGTGCCACGGCGTTGGTGGAGCTGGTGTCGGACAGCACCTGAAGCGAGCGCCCGAGCGACCGAGTGGTCAGCGCGCGCTCGATGGAGTCACGGGTCAAGGGAGTCAGTCTCGGTGAGGGCACAGGTCACCCGGCGCGCCGGCGCCTATGCGGGTTAAGGCGAAGCGGTGCGACATCCATGCTGAGGTCCGCAGCCGGGACAGAATGGGTCAGCGACCCGACGGAAATGAAATCCGCGCCGGCGGCCGCCATCCTCCGCGCCTTGGCCAACGTCATGCCGCCTGAGACTTCGACCAGCGCCTGTCCATCGATGATCACCACGGCCGCCTTCACGCGAGTCGGCGACATGTTGTCCAGGAGGATGACATCCGGGCGACCGAAGAGCGCCGCCCGCACCTGGTCGAGCGACTCCGCTTCCACGGTCATGCGTAGTTTTCGAGGCGCGCGATCTCTGGCCCGATGGCAGGCGAGGCCCGCGTCCATTCTGTGATCCTGGAGCAGGGCCAGATGATTGTCTTTGATGAGAATCCCGTCGCTCAAGGAACACCGATGGTTGGTCCCGCCGCCGAGTCGGACGGCCCACTTGTCGAAGACCCGCAGCCCGGGGGCGGTTTTCCGCGTGTCGAGGATCTTGGCGCGGGTGCCGCGCACGGCGGCGACGAATCGGGCCGTGAGGGTGGCGATGCCGGACATGCGTTGCAGAAAATTCAGCGCAACCCGCTCGGCCTTCAGCAAGGAACGGGCGTCTCCTCGGATCGTCATCACTGCGGCGCCTGCTCGCAGGGACGACCCATCCCGGACGGCTGAGCGAATGGTCAGTCGGGGATCGACCTCACGAAAGACCGTCCGGGCGACGGCCACCCCAGCCACCGTCATCGGGTGTTTGGCCCGGATGACCGCCTGCGCGGGCAGGGCTGACGGAAAGAGCGCGACGGTCGTGACATCACCTTGGGGCAGGTCCTCCCTCAAGGCAGCCCGGATGAGGGGGAGGATCTCAGAAGGGGGAACCGCGCGCATTACGATCGAGCGGCGACCATGGCCCGGAGCTGCTCCTCGCTGCTGACCAACAGCATCTGTTCGGCGCGCAGAGTGCGGAGGCGGTCTTGATGCTCGGCGACCACGTCGGGCGGCGCCTTGGCGGTAAAGTCGGTGCTGCCTAGCTTCCCCGAGAGGCGCTGCACTTCCTTGGCCCCATCGGCCTGTTGCTTGGCGATCCGGTCCCGCGCCTTTTGCAGATCGACGTCACCTTCCACGGGCACACCGACCGTGAGCTCTTCGACCACCAGTTTGAGGAGACGGTCGCTGGGCCATTGATCGGTGGATGACAGAGTGACCGCGCCCCGACTGAGATGGGCCAGGTGCGCGCTCAGTTGGGAGAGCCACTGACATTGCCCTGGGTTCCGCGAGGCGCCGTAGAGCGTCAGGGACTTGCCCGGTGGATAGTTCAGAAGGCTGCGGCCGGTCCTGGTCACCGAGACAAAGTGGGAGAGGCTCGCAAAGGCCTCATCCATCTCCTTGTCCTCCCATGCCTCGACCGTCGTGGGATACCGCTGAGTGACGATGCTCTCGCCCTCATGGGGGACTGCCTGCCAGATTTCTTCGGTGATAAACGGCATCAGCGGGTGGAGCAGGCGCAGCAGCGTTTCAAAAGATTCGAGCAACGTATGTCTGGCGCGCGCCGCCGCGGGAGACGCTGCATCCTGAAGGGCGGGCTTGGCCAGTTCGAGATACCAATCGCAGTACTCGTGCCAGATGAAGTGATAGAGCAGCGACGAGGCTTGATCGAACCGATAGTGCTCGAGCGCCTGCGTGACGGCGCCGATCGTCCGGTTCAAGCGATGGAGAATCCACCGGTCCGGGAATGATCGTTGTGCCGGGGCCACGGCTTCGGAGGGGCCGCCGAGGTGCATCAGGATGAACCTCGCGGCATTCCAAATCTTATTCGCAAAATTCCGATAGCCCTCGATCCGCTCTTCCGCCAGCTTGATGTCCCGGCCGGGCGAGGCCATGGAGGCCAGGGTGAACCGGAGCGCGTCCGTGCCGAATTGCTCCATGATCTGCAAGGGGTCGATCACGTTGCCTTTGGACTTGCTCATTTTCTGGCCTTCGGCATCCCGGACCAGCGCGTGGATATAGACATCGCGGAAGGGCGGCTCACCGGTGAATTTGAGCCCCATCATGATCATACGGGCGACCCAGAAGAACAGGATATCTAATCCGGTGACGAGCGTCGAGGTCGGGTAGAAGGTCTTGAGATCGGCGGTCTTGTCCGGCCAGCCCAGCGTGGAGAACGGCCAGAGCGCGGACGAAAACCAGGTGTCGAGGACATCGGGATCCCGGATGAACTCCGATCCGCCGCAGGACGGACAGGTGCGTGGTGCCTCCCGGGCGACCAGCGGCGTCGCGTCGGCCGGAATCACCCATGATCCGTCGAGGTGGCCAGGGACAATCCGGTTCCGGTGACAGCCCAGGCAATACCAGGCCGGAATCTGGTGCCCCCACCAGATCTGCCGTGAGATACACCAGTCCTTGATCTCACGCATCCAGCCTAAGTAGTTGTTCACCCAGCCCTCGGGAATGATCCGAATCCGACCGTCTTCCACCGCCTTGATCGCGGGCTCGGCGAGCGGCGCGATCTTCACGAACCACTGGGGCGAGAGATACGGTTCGACCACGGTTTTGCACCGGTAGCATTTCCCCACCGCCATCTTGTGCGGTTCGACCTTCACCAAGGCGCCGCGTTCCGTCAGTAACTGTTCGATCTTGGGCCGGGCCTTGGCCACGGGCAGCGCGCGTAGCGTCGCGATGGCAGCGACGTCGACGCCGGCGGCGGCCAGTTTGTCGGCGTCCAGCCGCGCGTGATGGTCGAACACGGAGAGGCGAGACAGCCCGTGCCGCTCACCCGCTTCGAAGTCATTGAAGTCATGGGCGGGGGTAATCTTAACCGCGCCGGTGCCGAACTCGCGATCGACAAGGATCGAGTCGCCCACAATTGGGATCTGCCGGCTGGTGAGCGGCAGGTTGACCCGCCGGCCGATGAATCGATTGAACCGCGGGTCCTCCGGATGCACGGCGACCGCGGTGTCGCCCAGCAGGGTTTCCGGTCGCGTCGTGGCCACCGTGAGCGCCTCACCGCTGCCGTCGGAGAGGGGATAGGTAATGGTGTAGAGCTTGCCGGTGGTGTCTTCGTGTTCGACTTCGATGTCCGACAGGGCGGTCAGGCAGCGGGGGCACCAGTTGATGAGGCGTTCGCCTCGATAGATGAGGCCTTCCTCGTGCAGCCGCACGAAGACTTCGAGCACGGCTCTGGAGAGGCCGGCGTCCATCGTGAAGCGTTCGCGCTCCCAGTCGCAGGAGGCGCCCAGGCGCTTGAGTTGCTGCACGATCGTCCCGCCCGATTGCGCCTTCCACTGCCAGACACGTTCCACGAACTTCTCGCGGCCGAGCGAGTCGCGCGTGGCTCCTTCGGCTGAGAGCCGGCGTTCGACCACGTTCTGTGTGGCGATCCCGGCGTGATCCATACCCGGCACCCACAGCGTGTTGCGGCCTTGCATGCGCCGCCAGCGAATCAGAATGTCCTGGATCGAATTGTTCAGCGCGTGGCCGATGTGGAGGGAGCCGGTGACGTTCGGCGGAGGGATGACGATGGTATAGGGCTCGCCGGCATGGCCGGTCGTCGCATGAAACAGCCCGCGCTCGATCCAGAACCGATACCAGCGATCCTCGACGAGCTTGGGCTCATAGGCTTTCTCAAGCTGTCGCAGAGTCATAACAGCGGTGTGATGGTGATCGTCCCAAGAAGGGATGTATGGTAGCACGCGATCTGAACCCCCGCAAGGTAATCAGGGAAAGTCCGGCCGGCTCGACATGAATCCGAACGGCTGAGCTGTAGGCTGGAGTCGATTACTTAGCCGCGAGTCGCGCGAGCGCCATCGCGGCCGTTGGGGCCATCCACAGGAGCGCGAACGCAACCCGTTCGATCCGTCCGAAATCCTCATAGAAGAATGTTCTCTCCACTTGACGAGTGGCGGCCGCGATCGCGAGAGTCAACATGCAGCACAGGAGCCCCCACAGGAGGCTGACCGGGAGGCTGACGGGCGCCGCCCGATCGATCACACATCGAAGAAAGACGGCGACAGAGGCTTGTACGATCAC
>SWDL01000372.1 GCA_005116795.1 Nitrospira sp.
ACCGTCGCCGATCTCCCGCCGCAACATGTGGAAGACCATGGCGGCCTTCTGATAGCCGATCGCGTTGTCCTTCTGATCGACCTTCCGCTTGAACGCCGCGACGGGGTAGTCCTCTTCAGCCCTCACGTACACGGCGTAGCTTCGCAGCATCAACCGGCGCTGCTCCTTGGCCTGCTCCGGCATGCCGGTGAGCTCCTCATAGTAGTAGTTCGCGAGATAGGTGGTGAGGCCTTCGACCCAATTCCCGCTCGCCGGATCGTTGAACACACTGTTGCCGATCCATGAATGGACGATCTCATGCCCCAGCGCATAGGGCTGGGTGTAGTGTCTCTTAATGACCCCGCTCCCCAACAGGGTGAAGGAGGGCATCCCGAGTCCGCTCGCGAAGAAGTTCTCAACGACCGCAAATTTCGGGAAGGGGTACGGGCCGAGGAGATTGACGTAGGTCTCGAGATAGCGGGCCGACGCCTCCAGATACTCGTCCGCCAATGCCGCATCGTCCGGGAACAGGTAGGTCACCAGCTCTATGCCCTTCCAGTCCCGTCGAGTCGTGACGAAGCGGTTGGCCACGAGGGTCAGCGCTTCCGTTCTGGTCGCCACGTCCCATTCGGCGGTCACCCCGCCCTGATCCTCTCGGTGCGACACTTGTCGGCCATGCGTGACGGCCTCCCACCCCTTCGGCGTCGTGACCGAGACCCGAAACGTGGGCAGGGCGCCGGCCAGGTCCGGGTACCAGCGGGTTTCTCCGCTGAGATAGACCCCTTCCGGACCGATATGGCCGGCGGTTTCGCTGGGCGTCACAAACCGGAGATGGCGAGCCTCTTTCGGAGGATCCTTGATCACGCCCTCGTAGGTCCATTCCAGTATTCCGGTGAGCCCCGCCTCGGCAGGGAGCTGCACGGTGATCCATTGGACGGGCTCGTTCGTCTCGGGGTCCTGTCCCCCGTCCGCACGAAAGGCCAACGGTGATGGGCGATCGCCATGCTGGACCACCTGACGGACGCGAAGCTGGGGATGGAGAGAAAAGGTCAGCGAGCCGGGCCCGGCTGCGGATCGGATGAGATCCATCCGATCGGTCGCCATCAGCTCATGGGTCGCCGGCGAGAGGGTCAGGATCAATTGGTGTGAACGGATGGTCGGCCTGGAGAGAGGGCCCTCGCCTCCATCGGCGCTCGGCAAGCCCACGAGAAGTCCGCTGAGCCCGAGGGCCAGCAGCCGGATGGCGGCCGTGAGCGGGATCGCCTTACGCCTGAACAAAGAGCGCCTCCACAAACTCGCGGGCTCGAAAATCTTGAAGATCCTCGGGCGATTCCCCGACCCCGATCACTCGAACCGGAAGTTGAAGCTCTTCCGCAATGGCCACGACGATGCCCCCGCGAGCCGTTCCGTCCAGCTTGGTGAGCGCGAGGCCCGTGACGCCCGCCGTCTCGCGGAACTGTCGCGCCTGCGCCAGGGCATTCTGTCCCACCGTCGCATCCAGGACCAGCAACACTTCGTGGGGCGCGCCTGCGACTTCCCGCTCCAGAATTCGCCGCATTTTCTTCAATTCGTCCATGAGATTGGACTTCGTGTGGAGCCGGCCGGCCGTGTCGATCAGCACCACATCCGCGCCGCGCGCCTTGGCGGCGGCCAACCCGTCGAACACCACGGCGGACGGATCGGCCCCGTGCCGATGGTGGATGACCTCCACGCCCAACCGGGCGCCCCAGGTCTGAAGCTGCTCCATCGCGGCGGCGCGGAAGGTGTCGGCCGCCACCAGCAAGGGCTTCAGCCCGGCCTGCTTGACACGCCAGCCGAGCTTCGCCAGGGTCGTCGTCTTGCCGACCCCGTTCACTCCCACGGCGAGGAGCACGAAGGGGCGAGGACCATGCAGGAAGATGTCATCGAGTGGGCGGGATTGGACCTGATTCAGGACCTCGACGAGCGTGGTCTTCAAGGCCTCGGTCGGCTCAAGACCGGCGCCTTCCTTTCGCAACGACGCGGTGACCCGTTCCATGCAGCGAGCCACCGTGCGGGGACCAAGGTCCGCGGCCAGGAGCGCCGCTTCCAGCTCTTCGATGGCCTCCGGCGAGGGTCCTCGCGCCAACAGCCGGTCCAGCGAGCCGCGAACCGCATCGCGCGTCTTCGTCAAACCCTCTGTCAGTCGTTGGAACCACCCCATCTCAAAATTCCGTGACGCGTGATCAGTGACGAGCCGAAGTTGTCGGAATGTAATGTAATGTGATGATCTGACGATCTGTCGATTGACTGGAGCTTTCCGAGTAGTCAACAGATCAACACATCAACAACAGATTCCTAGCCCGGCACTGATCACTCGTCACTTGCCATCCGTCACAAGTGCCGGCAACGGTTCAAGTGAACGGAGGATCGCACGCTCCTTCCGCTGCATGCGGCGGGCCTCCGGCGCCGATCGCTCATGGTCGTAGCCCAGCAGGTGCAGCACCCCATGGATCAGCAGCGTGACGAGCTCGCGATCCATCGGGATGCCCGCCCGGCGCGCCTGGCGACGGGCCGTATCCACCGAAATGACGACATCGCCGAGCAGCAGAGTGACCGGCTGTGACGCCTCGCGCGACGCAAAGGCCAGCACGTCCGTCGGACGATCACGCCGTCGATATCGGGCGTTCAGCCGACGCATCCGGCGGTCCCCGACCAGCGAAAGACTCAGCTCGCTGCCGGACACCCTAGCATACCTGAGAATGCGATCGGAAATCCGGCGCATCGCTCCCGTCCGGACCAGGACGCGACGAAGGCTGCAGGCCAGCCTGACGGGCATCAGTGGGGCTGTCCCCCCTGATCGTGGCCCGACGCACGTCTGTCGTGCTGGGTGTCGCGCTTGCCGCGAGAAGCGGCGTGAGTATGGGCGGCAGGACGGCGGGCCGTCGGCGTGGCGGCCGACCGCCCGTGGGGCTGAGCCCCATGCCGGTCGTAGGCCTTGATAATTTCCTGGACCAATCGGTGGCGCACGACATCGCGCTCGTCGAAATAGATGAATTGAATGCCGGCAATGTCCTGGAGAATCCGTTCGACTTCAATCAGGCCTGAGACGCGATCGCGCGGAAGGTCGACCTGCGTAATATCCCCCGTGACGACGGCTTTGGAATTGAAGCCCAGGCGGGTCAGGAACATCTTCATCTGTTCGGCCGTCGCGTTCTGGGCCTCATCCAAGATCACAAAGGAATCGTTCAGCGTCCGGCCCCGCATGAAGGCCAGGGGAGCGATCTCGATCTCGCCTCGCTCCATGAGGCGATTGGCCCACTCCAGATCCATCATGTCGTAGAGCGCATCGTGGAGCGGACGCAGGTAGGGGTTGACCTTGGCGTACATATCGCCCGGGAGGAAGCCCAGCTTCTCGCCGGCCTCGACGGCGGGACGGGCCAGGATAATGCGGCTGACCT
>SWDL01000373.1 GCA_005116795.1 Nitrospira sp.
CGGCCAATCGGATCGGGACCCTGTTGGAGATTCCGGCGGACGGGCTGGCCCGCATCGTCGTCGGCGGCGCGGAGTACTATACGAACGTCGACCCACGGGTGACACGGGAGGCCCTCAAGATCGGCACGCAGGTGCTGGTCAACGAGGCGTTTGCGGTCATCAAGACCTTGGGATATGACCATCACGGCCCGGTGCTGAAGATCGCCGAGGTGCTGCCGGATGGGCGACTACGCTTCGAGTCGGAGATGGGTCGCCAGGCGGTGATCCTCCAACGGTCCGGCGAGCTGGCCGGGGTTGAGCTCAACGCCGGCGACGAAGTCCGTGTCGATCCGAGCCATCACATCGCGATCGAGAAGCTCGAGGACCGGAAGACCAAGACTCATTTATTGGATGAAATCCCCACCGTCACGTGGGAGCAGATCGGCGGGCAGAAGACGGCGATTGAAGCGATTCGGAAAGCGATCGAGTATCCCCTGCTCCACGCCACGACATTTGAACAGTACAAGTTTACGCAGCCGAAAGGGTTCTTGCTCTACGGGCCTCCCGGCTGCGGCAAGACCTTGATCGGCCAGGCGACCGCCGCCAGCCTCTCGAAGCTGGTTCGGGAGTCCACGCCTGCTGTGCCGCCGGGGCGCGAGCCACAGCCTCCCATCACCGGCGGGGTCTTCTTGCACGTCAAAGGCCCGGAAATCCTGAACATGTGGCTGGGCGAGTCGGAACGGATCGTGCGGGATCTATTCGCCCAGGCTCGCGCCAGACGGAACGCAGGATTGCTCCCCTTTATCTTCATCGATGAGGCGGAGTCCGTCCTGGGCACGCGCCGCGCCATGCGCTCGTTCAACATTTCGAACACACTCGTCCCGATGTTCTGCACGGAGATGGACGGAATCGAATCACTCCGGGATGTGGTCATCATTCTCGCCTCGAACCGCCCGGACTTGATCGACCCTGCGGTGCTGCGGCCCGGGCGCATCGACCGGAAGATCAAGGTCGCCAGGCCGAACCGGGACGCGGCAGCCGAAATTCTTGCCGTCTACGTGACCACCGACCTGCCGCTCGATGTTGCGCTCGTCGCCACGCACCAGAACGACAGGGCGGCTGCCCGTGACGCGGTGGTGACCCAGGTGACCGACGCGATCTTCCGTCGAACCGATGAGAACCGGGTGCTGTCCGTGCGACTCCGCAGTGGTCAGAACAAGACGCTCTATCGCGGAGACCTCCTCAGCGGGGCCATCCTGGCCTCCGTCGTACAACGAGCCAAGGAGAAGGCGATCGACCGGATAATCTTAACGCAACCTGCCCAAGAGCAGGTTGCTACGGACGCCGCAGGCGCGGGAACGCAGGCCGCCCGAGAGCGTCCTGCTACGGACACCGCAGGCGCTTCGCCATTGGCGCCGGGTGTTCCCAAGCAACAGGGACTCACGCTCTCCGATCTCCTCGAATCGATCGATGAGGAGTTTCGCGAAGGCGACATGCTGCCGCCGGACGATGCGGCTGAAGAATGGCTCAAACTCCTCGATCACCATCCCGAGCAGGTCGTGGGCGTCTCCTCGTTCCGCAAGGGCCGATTGAGCGAGGAACGCGTGATGGGGCAGATCATATAATTGACGAGTTCTTCATTGCGTCATTGATTCAATGGGTCAATCGTCAATGGATCAAGGTCTATGAGACTGTTCGGCATCGAAACGGAATACGGCATCACCCGCGAGGATCAGGAGGTCGTGGACCCGGTGGAGGAGTCCATGGCGTTGGTGCGCGCTCATCTCACGGCCAGTTTCGAGCGGACCTGGGACTATGCCGGCGAGGATCCGCATGAGGATGCGCGCGGTTTTCGCGTCTCCGGCCTGCAACAAGATCGCGAAGAGGACGAGTTCGCCGAGCAGGACGCCCATCGTCCCTTTTCCTTTCATGAGATGAAGAGCGACTTGGTCCTTCCGAACGGCGCCCGGTTTTATAACGATCACACGCACCCGGAATACTCCACGCCGGAATGCCGGACCTTGCGCGATCTGGTCGCCCATGACCGGGCCGGTGAGATCATCGTGCAGCGGGCGGCCGATCGGCGCAACCACGCGCTCGGCGGCAGCCCACTCCAACTATACAAGAACAACACCGACTTTCACGGCCACAGCTACGGCTGCCATGACAACTACCTGATCTCACGGCGCGTGCCCTTTGCCCGCCTGGCGGCGGGCCTGCTCCCCTTCCTGGTCAGCCGCCAGATCACGGCCGGCGCCGGCAAGATCGGGGTGGAAGGACAGGACCGCGCCTATCAGCCGGGGATCTTCCAGTTGTCGCAACGGGCGGACTTCATGGAAACCGAGTTCAGCGTGGATACGATGCACAATCGGCCCATCCTGAACACGCGCGACGAGCCGCACGCCGACCGAACGAAGTATCGGCGACTCCATTTGATCGTCGGTGACGCCAACATGAGCGAATATGCCACCGCGCTCAAGGTGGGGACGACCCGTCTCGTGCTGGAGATGATCGAACGCGAGGCGGCGCCCGCCCTGGAGTTGGCACAGCCGGTCGAGGCCATCAAAGCGCTGTCGCGTGACCCTGATCTGAAGGCGACGGCGCGGCTCATCGATGGTCGCTTGCTGACCGGGCTCGACCTCCAAACCCTCTATTGGGAAGCGGCCCAGCGCACCCTCGCCGGCTCAGACGAGGAGACCGACTGGATCATGCGCGAGTGGCAGGCGGTGCTCCAGCAACTCACCGGTGACCGGACGCCGCTCATCGGGCGAATCGATTGGGTCACCAAACTTTCCTTGCTCGAAACCTTCGCGCGGGAAGAACGCATCGGATGGGATGATCCCTGGCTGGCCAGCCTGGACTTGGAATATCACAATCTCAATCCGGAACGCGGGCTCTACCGGGGGCTGGAAGCCGAGGGCAAGGCCTACCGTCTGACCACCGATGCAGAGGTCCAGGCAGCGATCCGGAACGGACCAGCGGACACGCGGGGCGGGCTGCGCGGACTCTGCATCAAGAAGTTTCCTGATCAGATCACATCGATCCAATGGGAAGGGCTGTCGTTCAAAGGCGGCCTCCTCCCGATGAAACTGAGCTTCGACGATCTCTTCGAACCGACCGCTGTCCGCGCCCTGGCCGACATCATCGGACAGGCGTCTTCTCCTGCCGAGGCGGTCACGATGTGGCGCCAACAAAAGGATGTGGGCACATGACACACTTCATTTCGTTCGAGCGACGCGAGCGTCCTTTCGACCCGATGCCCAGGCCCACCAGCCCCTCGGATGATCAGGGGGGGCCTACAAGACCGGAGACCGGCTCACCGGACAAGGATAATTTGTTGAAACGCATGCGCAAGGTGGATCCGAAGCAAGCGGAACGCTATCGGCAGAGGACCGGGCAGTAGCTCACGGCGTGAAGCGTCGCTCGTGAAGCGTGAAACGTCGGAGAGTTGGAGGTGTGAAGCCTGAGGTTTGAGGCCGGACATTCCTGCCTCGGACCTCCAACCTCTAGCCTCCAACCTTCGCAGCCAGTCTCCTTACGAAAGACGCTTCACAAACAACGAGGCACCATAGAAATGGGCATGCAAGGCGATTTCTTCCAGCTCCTCAAGGAACAGGGCTACCAGTTTCCAGCGCCGAGTCACGTGCCGGAAGGTTCGAGAGCCGACATCACCCGCGGCACCACGATCCTGGCCATGCGCTACCGTGACGGGGTGCTGGTGGCCGGCGACCGCCGCGCCACCGCCGGCAACATGGTCATGTATGACCGCACCGATAAGGTGCTGGAGATAGACCGCCACAGTGTCATGGCCATTGCAGGCGTCCCGGCCACAGCCTACGAGATGGTGCGCATCCTGGAACATTCCTTCAAATACTATCGCCGGACCCAACTACAGGAATTGAGCTTCGAAGGGAAGCTCCGCGCGGTCTCGAAACTCTTGAAGGACAACGTGGCGGCGGCCTTGGCCGGCACGGGCGCGGTGGCCCCGATCTTCGCCGGCTACGATCACGACCAGGCCACGGCCAAGATCTACTTCTACGACATCCTCGGCGCGGAGTTTGAAGGCGTGGAATACGCCGTGTCCGGCTCAGGCTCCCCCACGATCCGGGGGATCCTCCACTATGTGAATACCTGGGGCGGGCAACCGCTGAACCGCCTCTCGGAAGAAGAGGCCACGGTCCAAGCCCTGCGCTTGCTGACCAGCGCCGCCGAGTTCGACTCCGCCACCGGCGGCGTGAATCGCGAGACCGGGTTGTACCCGATCATGAAGCTCATCAAAGCCTCCGGGGTTCAGGTCCTCGCAGAGGCCCAACTCCGTTCGTTGTTCGATAGCCAGGTGACCCGTCATGTATGAAGAACCCTATCGGTGGGTGGAAGCCATCGGCAACCGCCGCCGGTACTTGGATGAACAATTCCGCCAGGGCAGTCCGGTCATCGCCCTCTCGTATGCCGACGGCCTGCTGCTGCTGACCGCCGGCCGCGGCACCCCGAAGCTCTACGAGATCTACGATCGCATCGGCCTCGGGGGGATGGGCCATCCGGCCGATCTGGAGAAACTCCGCTTCGGCCTGCTGGAGATGGCGCACATGGAGGGATTCAACCGCTCCCCGTCCGACGTCACCGGCGCGCGCTTGGTGAAATACGGCCTCGCCCCGCTGATCAAGCAGGCGTTCGAGGAAATTTTCAAAGCGCCCCATATCGTCAAAATGCTCCTGGCGGAATTGGGCCCGAAGGCTGAACGAGACACCTTCCTGACCGTGAACTACGACGGCACGTTCGAAGAATGGTCCGGGTGCGCGGCGGTGGCGGCGACACTCGACGTGCAAAAGGCAATGGTGGACGTGGTGACTCGGAGCGTCTCTCACATGACCGCCCCGTTCCAAGAGGCCTTGCGGATCGCGCTCCACGCATGGTCGCTGGGCTCCTTCTTGCAGCAGAAGGACCACGAAACTCCGGAAGGGACACCGACGGGCGCGGCTCAGGCCGATGGTCATGCGCCGCCCCTTCCGGACGATCTCGCCCTGACGGCCCATCTGCGAGAAGTTCTTACAGGGAAAACCATCGAATGCGCGGTGCTCGAGCGCCAGGCGCCCGGCTCGTCCAAGTACCGGACGATCAAGCCGGATGAGCTCCGCGACCTCCTTCCGGATGGTCTGAAAGGGTGAGGTTCTAGCCTCTACCTGAGCCTCAGCCTGCCATGCTCAACCGCATTCTCGGCCTGGAAACAGAATACGGCCTCCTGATTCATCAGGACCGGCCGGAGCATTCCCCCTCCTGGTTCGCCCACCGGATTCGCGACCACATTTTTCACACCCAACGTCGCGGCGTGATGGATCTCCATCATCGCGCCCACGACGAACCGCCCGGCAACGGCGGCTTTCTGACCAACGCCGGCCGGATCTACATCGACATGGGGCATATCGAGTATGCCTCTCCGGAATGCGCCACCTTGGCGGACATCGTCGCGTCCGACCGGGCCGGCGACCAGATTCTCCAGCAGGCGCTTCACGATCTGGACCTGACCGACGAGGTCTCGTTCATCAAGAACAACATCGACCATGAAACGGACGCCACGTTCGGCTCCCATGAAAATTATCTGGTCTCCCGCCGGTTTCCCTTTTCCAGGCGTGGCCTGCTGCCGCTGGTGTCCTTTCTGGTCACCCGCCAGATTTTCACCGGCGCAGGACGCGTGGGGGCAGCCGGCGATGCGGAAAGCTGGATGCCAGTCGGCCGGTTGATCGTCCCGCGGTCGGGCATGGGCGAGCGCCGGGACCGTCCGCTCGTGCCCTTTCAGCTCTCACAGCGCTCCGACCACATCGTCAACGATTTCTTCGAATGGGTCCAGCACAACCGCGCCATCGTCAATACGCGGGATGAGCCCCTGGCCGATCCCAACCACTATCGGCGCATCCACCTGTTGCTGGGCGA
>SWDL01000140.1 GCA_005116795.1 Nitrospira sp.
GCTGGAAACGCAGACTGAAATCGCCTGCGCGCTCGGCTACCTGACCCAGGCACAGGCCAAGCTATTGCTTGAGCAGCTTGATCATGAATCAAGGATGCTCATGAGTCTGGCCAAGAAGATTCGAGGCACACAGGACTGACGGTTCCGTCCGACGAACGACGAGAAACGAGCGACGTTTCACGAGAGACGATCGACGAGCGACGATGAAGTTTTTGATTGCCGACGATAACGCCACCAACCGCCTCGTGCTCGCCGCGATGCTGCAGAAGAATGGCCATGAGGTGGCCCAGGCTGAGGACGGCAAGGGGGCCATCGAGGCGTTTACCAGAGAACAGCCGGACATGATCATCATGGACGTCATGATGCCGGTCATGTCGGGCTATGAAGCCACGGAACGCATCAAGGCCCAATGCGGCGATCGGTTCGTGCCGGTGATCTTTCTCACCGCCGTGACCGACGAGCAGGGCCTCGCGGAGTGCATTCAGCAAGGCGGCGATGATTTCCTGACAAAACCCTTCAGCGCGACGATTCTCAAGGCCAAGATCAAGGCCATGAGTCGGATTCGAGACCTGCACGCGACCGTGCAGGAGCAAAACCGTGAACTCAATGCCTACAGATGCCGCATGACGCACGAACAGGAAGTCGCCCGCACCCTGCTCAATCGAGCGATTCAGACCGCCGACCTGGACCAACCGAATCTCCTCTATTATCGGGCCGCCGCCGAGATTCTCAGCGGCGATGTCTTGCTGGCCGCCTCAACGCCGACCCGCACCCAACGGCTGATGATCGGCGATTTTACCGGCCATGGTCTGGCGGCCGCAGTGGGCGCGCTGCTCGTCACCGACACGTTTTATGCCATGACGACCGAGGGCGCGCCGATGGGCGATGTCTTGAAGGTCATGAACGGCAAGCTCCGTCGGGCGCTTCCCCTCGGCATGTTTTGCTGCGCGTGCGTGGTGGAGTTCGATCCGGCCGCGGGCCGGCTGACCGTCTGGAACGGAGGCATGCCGGACATCTTGGTGTACCGGCCGAATGGCTACCTGCCCGCGCACCTTCCTTCACGGCATGTCCCTCTGGGCATCATCAGCGAAGAGAGTCTGGAGACCGAGGTGGAGACGATCCAGGTGGCGGACGGCGATCGGATCTATCTCTATTCCGACGGATTGACCGAGGCCGCCGACGCAGCCGACGAGATGTTCGGCATCGAGCGCCTTGTCGCCTGTGTAAGCCGGAACCAGGACCCGGAGCGGTTGTTCGGCGAGATACTCCAGTCCCTCCATGCGTTTTGCGCCGGCGCGCCGCCGCACGACGATATCGCGTTGTTCGAGCTGACCTGCGACTCGTCTCTCGTGAACGTCGAACGTGACGCGTCATGCGTGACGCGTGAAGCGTCTCTTGCGTCTATTGAGTCTCTTGCGTCGCGCGTCTGTTGCGATCGACGTTCCCACGCGATCGACGCAACCGACTCACCATCGCACCAACTCAACGACGCTTCACGAGCGACATTCGACGAGAGACGAGAGACGAGAGACGAACGACGCGGCGAAGCTGCCCCTTGGCAACTGAGCCTGGAGCTTGACGCGGAGGGCCTTCGGCTGTCCGATCCGCTTCCCGTACTCATGCAGGCATTGGCTGAAATTCCGCAGCTTACGCCGCACAAGGAATCCGTGCACATGGTCATGGCCGAACTGGTGGGCAACGCTGTTGACCATGGCCTCCTCGGACTGAATTCCTCGCTCAAAAGCACGCCGGAGGGGTTCACGGAGTACTACCAGCAACGGGCGCAGGCGCTCGCTGGATTGACGGAGGGCCGGCTCCTCATCCGGTGTTCCTTGGCGACGCACGACTCCGGCGGCACATTGATGATCAGGGTCGAGGACAGCGGACCGGGGTTCGACGCTCGGCGTGGCGTGCCCGAGCTCAACCACAATGCCGGCTACAGCGGACGGGGCATTCCTTTG
>SWDL01000374.1 GCA_005116795.1 Nitrospira sp.
CTCGTCTCTGACAGAAGTTCGGCGCTGGGGGCGTACACACTGCCGGAAGACGCGTACACGAATCGGGACACTCCGGCCCGTCGGGCATAGTCGGCCAACCGTTGAGTGCTCAACACATTGACCCGGAACAGTTCATCCGCAGACCCTGGAAAGGGCGCATTCGCCTGGGCCAGATGAATGACGACATCCATCTGCTCGGGGAGGGACTCCTCCCACCCCTCCGTATTCAGGTCAGCCACAATGCATCGGATGCCGTCGAGTGCCGCATCCGGCCGAGGCTGGCGCGTCAGACAAGACACCTCATGCTCCGCCCGCAAGGTACGGATCAGATGTCCTCCGATGAAGCCGGTCCCGCCTGTCACCAAGATTTGCATCCGACTCCGTCACGCGGCCCCGGCCGCAGTCAAACTCTCCTTGTGCGAAGACCGCCACTCAATTAATCGTGCCAGGCCGTCGCGCAGTTCGATCTCGGCCTTGAACCCCAAGTCATGCGCAGCCCGCGTTGGATCCCCGATGCGCTTCGTCACAAACGTGAGTCCACCCGGCTCATAGTGAATCGGCATCTTTGAACCAGTCAGATCGAGAATCATTTCCGTCAATGCTCGAATGGTCGTCCCCTCCCCAGACCCCACGTTGTAGAACCGGTCCGTGGTTTCGGCTTGCATGGCGAGGACATTGGCCCGCGCGACATCGGACACCGCAACAAAATCGAACATCTGAGAGCCGTCCCCATGAATGACGGGAGGCAAGCCCTGCTCCAACCGGTCGAGGATTTTCATGACCACGGCGACATAGGCGCCCTTGTAATCCTGTCGGGGTCCGAACACGTTCATGTGGCGGAGCCCGACGTAGTTGAGCCCGTACCGTTGATGAAAGGCCCGACACATCTGCTCGCCGGCAATCTTCGTCGCCCCATAGAAGGTCCGATTGTTGAAGGGATGGTCTTCGGTCATGGGAATCGAGGTGGCATCCCCGTAGACCGAAGCGGATGAGGAATAGACGAGCCGCTTGACCTTGTGCGCGACACAGGCTTCCAGAACGTTGAAGGTCCCGCGGGTATTCACTTCAAAGGCCGATCGAGGAAAATCATGGCAATGCAGCAACCACAAGGCGGCCAAATGGAACACCCCATCGATGCCTTTCATCGCCTGGCTTAGAAGGTCGGTGTGGGTAATGTCTCCGCCCGGTTCGAAGATCTTGACCCGTGGATCCCGCAGCGCCTCGTGCAGATTCGCTCGGGTTCC
>SWDL01000375.1 GCA_005116795.1 Nitrospira sp.
CGCTTTTTGCTCAAGGGCTCCGATACCGTCTGGGCCGACGGGCCGCTGACGCTGGGCGTGAAGCACGGCGCCATCGTCTATCTGGACGAGATCGTCGAGGCGAGAAAAGACACGACGGTCATCATCCATCCCCTCAGCGATGATCGCCGGCTGCTCCCGATCGAGAAGAAGGGGCAAATCATCGAGGCGGTGGATGACTTCATGCTCGTCATCTCCTACAACCCCGGCTATCAGAGCGTTCTCAAGGATCTCAAGCAGAGCACCAAGCAGCGCTTCATCGCGATCGAGTTCGGCTATCCGCCCCGGGAAATTGAAACGGCCGTCCTCGAGCGCGAGGCCGGGGTCGATCGCGAGATGGCCGGCAAGCTGGTGCGGCTGGGCGAGAAGGTCCGCAACTTGCGCAACCACGGTCTGGAAGAGGGCGTGAGTACGCGATTGCTCATTTATGCCGGTGAGCTGATCGGGCAGGGCGTGCCGCCGGCGCGGGCCTGTGAAGCGGCCGTCATCCGCCCCATCACCGACGATCCGGACATGCACCGGAGCATGGCGGAGCTGGTCAAAGCGATTTTCTAGCGAAGCGGCGCGTGGCCAGGGGCGAGGGGCCGGCGGCTTCGCAAGACGATTCACGACTTCAGGCTCCCCTTCGAGGGCCACACGTCCGAACCCATCCACGATAGTCCCGAAGGCGTGAGCCTTTCCGTTCACATCCAGCCTCGGGCCTCTCGCACCGAGTATGTCGGGCTGCAGGGGGATGCCCTGAAGTTTCGCGTGGCGGCGCCTCCCGTCGAGGGCGCGGCGAACGAGGCGCTCTGCCGATTTCTGGCCTCCCGCTTAGGAGTGGCCTTCAGCCATGTGATCGTGAAGGCAGGCGCCGGCGCGCGACGGAAGCGCGTGGTGGTCAAAGGCGTCACAGGACAACAGGTTCGGGAGTCTCTTGGGCTCGGAAAAGGAGCAACGACATGACAGGCAAGGATCGGCGGCGCTGCACGCTTCGGCGGGGCTGGTTGCATGGTATGGGCGGGCTACTCGTTCTTCTTCTGGTGATGGGCTGTGCCGGGGCAAAGCCCATTCTGGCCCCCAACCAGTATTTCAAATCTGTGGGCGCAGAGACGGCGGAGACCGATGTCGAGGACTGCCGCAAGATGGCGGAGGCCGCCGGCGCCAGCGAGGGCGCGGGCAAAGCCGGGAAGGTCGCCAGGCAGACCGTGGTCGGCGCCGGTGTCGGCGCGGCGAGCGGGGCCGTGGGTGGGGCGGTGGTCGGCGCGGCGGGAAGCGGTTCCGCGATCGGCGCAGCCGGCGGCGCAGTGGCCGGACTGCTGATGGGCCTCATCCACCTGGCCACCGGTCCGTCTCAAGCCGATCAGACCTATCAGAATTTCGTGAACGTCTGTCTCAAGGAAAAGGGCTACGACGTCGCCGGCTGGCAATAGCCGACGAACCCTTGCCCCCGTGACACGACCATTTCTGCCTGCCGGGAAGCTGCCCTCCGCACTGCTGCGTCGTCTTCTCACGTCTTTGCCGAAGGGGCGGCGTGATCCGACCGTCTTGGTGGGGCCCGGCATCGGGCTCGACGCGGCCGCGATCCGGCTGGGTTCACACCGGCTGGTCCTCAAGACCGATCCCATCACGTTCCTTGCCGAAGATCTCGGGCTCTACGCGCTCACGATCAATGCCAACGATCTGGCCACGATGGGGGCGCGGCCGCGCTGGTTCCTGGCGACCCTGTTGTTCCCCGCCGGCCTCACCTCCGCCCCCGATGTCTCTCGCCTGTTCTCACAATTGGCGATGGCGTGTCGTCGCCTTCAGGTCACGCTCTGCGGCGGCCATACGGAGATCACGGACGCCGTGACTCGGCCGGTCATCGTCGGCTGCCTGCTCGGCGACTGTCCGAAGGGCCGGTTGATCACCACCGCCGGCGCGCAGGTGGGAGACGTGTTGCTGCTGACCAAGGGTATTCCGATCGAGGCGGTCTCGATCCTTGGCCGAGTGCGGAGCCGGGACTTGCGTCGTCGCTATTCCGCCCGGTTCGTGGCGCGGTGTCGGAACTTCCTGGAGAACCCAGGCATCAGCATCGCCCGTGACGCGCAGATTGCGCTGGCCGCCGGGGGCGTGCACGCCATGCACGATCCGACCGAAGGCGGTCTGAGCGCGGCCCTGTACGAGTTGGCTGACGCCGCCGGCGTCGGGGTGCTGGTCGAGCACCGGGCGATTCGGATCCTGCCGGAGGGCGCGCGGCTCTGCGCGGATTTCGGCCTGGACCCGCTGGGAGCGGTCGCGTCGGGCGCCCTGCTCATCAGCGCCGATCCGCGGTTCGAGCGCCGGATCCTGGGTCGGCTTGCCGATGCCGGCGTCGCCGCCGCGAGGATTGGCACGGTGGGGCCGGCCCGACAGGGATGCCAGCTTCGCGCGGTGGATGGCCGCGTTCGCCCGATCCCCCGTTTCGCCGTAGATGAAATCGCCCGGCTGTTCGCGACTGATCACGGGCGAGCCGGCGCGGGATGA
>SWDL01000376.1 GCA_005116795.1 Nitrospira sp.
CCTCTTGACCGCCGGCGTGATGGCTCTGACCACGCCACTGAGATAGTTCGACACCCGATCTCCGCCTTCGACGGCTTGCACGGCGGCGGCTACGGCATCGCACCCTTGGTGGCCCAAGACCACGATCAGCGGAACATGGAGCTGTCCCGCTCCGAATTCGAGGCTGCTTAATACGGCATCGGTCAAGACGTTGCCGACCACTCGGGTGACGAACAAGTCCCCCAGGCCTTGATCGAAGATCGCGTCGACCGGAAGCCGCGAGTCGGCGCAGGTATGAATCATCGCAAAGGGATGCTGTCCCTTGGCCAGCTCCTGCCGCCACTTCTCCGACTGGCGTGGGTGAAGAGGCCTTCCGTCGACGAAGCGGTGGTTGCCCTCCAGCAAGATCTCCAACGCTCGCTGACCGCTCATCTCCGCGACGTCCAGACGAGCCTCACCAGGGACAGGGGAGATGAAAGAGGCGGAGGATTGGCAGGCCTGCAGCGCCGCCCCCGCTACAGCCAGACCGGCGAGACGAAGCAACTCGCGCTTGGAACAGTTCCCTTCGTGATTCATCTTCGTTCCTCCTGCACCGGCTCCGGCATCGCCGCCACGAACGGCGCCCATGGTCGACGAACCATCGACTCATAAACTATGGTACCAGAAAAAGCCGTGGATTGTGGCTATCAAGAATCATGAGAGCCTGAACGGCTCTGTCTCGTGAGGAGGGCGCGCCGCAGGCCCAAAGGCTGGAACCTTTCCTCGAAACGGCGGGATGGCATCGGGAAGGGACGGTGTCCATCCGTCCCTTCCTCTTTCTTCCCTCTGGTCAGGACCCGCAGGTGGGCGGGGTCGTGGGCATAAAATCCATCACGATTCCAGGGGTAAAGTGCTTCCCCATCATGTCGAACTCGGCCACGGCAAAGTGCCTGAGCCAGTAGCCGTCTTCACCCTTCGCGCCGCCGTGACCATGCGCTCCCTGACCGGTCTCGCCGGAAGGCGTGCGCGCGCGGTGAAAATGGACGAATCCGGTTTTTCCGCCCTCGGGCTGGTCTTCCGCGCAAAAGCGGCCCTTGATGCCTTCTCCCAGGAAGATCACGCTCGCGGCGGAGTCGCTCACCGGCTTGTTGAAATGC
>SWDL01000377.1 GCA_005116795.1 Nitrospira sp.
GCGCCTCGCCTGTCCCGCCGCGTGGGCGTCGCAGACGATCGCCACGGTCCGCTGGAGGCTGGTGCAGGTGGCCGGACGGAGGCTGCGCCATGCGGGGCAAGTCGTCTTGCGACTCGTGTTGGACGCCGAGGCGCTGGCCTGTTGGCACACCATCCGTCAGCGGTGCTGGGCGTTGGGCGTGGTGCCCTAACGTCTCACGCGTCCGGGCAGACAGCGGGGTGTTGGCGGAAGACCGGGATCGGTCTGTCTCCACGCGCCGTCCGGCAGAGAGAATGGACCTCGGGAGCCGCCCCAACAGGGAGGGCGGCTCCGGTTCCCTGGAAAAAGAGCGCCAGGGGCTCAACGCGAGGCGTGCAGCCCTCGGCACAGAGCTCTGCGGAATCTCTATCTCTGGATTTGGGCCCCCCAGCCTTCTTGACTTCCCCGCCCCATTCAGCCATCTATCTAGCCTCTATGGCTGACGACCCCGCCACGCCGACGACTCCGCCCCCCACTGAACCTCTGCCGCCCGCACCCCCTGCGCCGCCCAGCCCATCCCTCGTCCGATGGAAGAAGATCGCCCTCTGGGGCGCGGGACTTCTCACCGCCTTCACGCTGATCGGCTTCTTCGGTCTTCCACCGCTCCTGAAGTCCATCCTGACCAAGAAACTCACGGAACTCTTGCACCGCGAGACCACCATTCAAGAGATCCGCCTCAACCCCTTCGCGATGACGCTCCAGATCAACGGCTTCATGATCAAGGAACGCCGGAGCCCGGAGCCCTTCGTGGCCTTCGAAGAACTGTTCGTCAACCTGGAGGGCATGTCCCTGATTCGCCTCGGCCCGGTCGTCAGCGAAATCCGCCTCACGGCGCCGCATGTGTCCATCACACGCCACGACGACCTCACGTATAACTTCTCCGACCTGCTTGAAGCATTCAGCGCCAAGCCCGCGCAACCGCCTCCCCCGCCCAAGCAGGACGCCGAGCCTCTCCGGTTCTCGCTGAACAACATTCAATTGCTGGGCGGTCGCATCGACTTTCGCGATCGGCCGAAGCATACGGACCATACGATCCGTGACCTGACGCTCATCATTCCATTCCTCTCCAACTTGCCGGCCTCGGTCAAGATTTTCACCACCCCGGAATTTCGGGCCGTCGTCAACGGCACGCCGGTGGGGCTGAAGGGCCAAACGAAACCCTTCGACGACTCGTTCGCCACCGAGATGCACCTCGACATCGACAAGTTCGACATTCCGACCTATCTCGAGTACGTCCCGGGAAAGCTGACCTTCAAGCTGCCCTCCGCCTCATTGGACACCAGGCTCACGGTCGCCTTCACCCAGTTCAAGGAGAAATCACCGACGCTCACGGTCGCCGGCGCCGTCGCCCTCAACAATTTGGTGATCACGACTTTGGAGGATCAGCCGGTGTTCTCCCTCCCGCTGCTCGACGTGCAGACCGAACTGGTGGATGTCTTCGGCAAGTCGGCCCACCTCAAGTCCATTCTCATTAAGAACCCGGAGCTGCGCGTGAAACGGGAGCGCGACGGCAGTCTCAATCTCACCAAGCTGGGGCTCGAACCTCCGCCGGAGGCCACGCCCCCACCATCCAACAAAGACACCAAGCCGGAATCCAAGCCTGAGAAGAAACCCGAGTCGCCCGTCCGCGTGCAGGTGGATGAGATCACGCTCGACTCCGCCCTCGTCGACTTCACAGATGCGACCACCGAGCCGGCCTTCAAGGCGACGATCCAGCCGCTCACGGTGACCGCCAGCCATTTCT
>SWDL01000378.1 GCA_005116795.1 Nitrospira sp.
TCCGTCAGCCGTACAATCGGCATCGCCCGATCCGGGCGCCGTACTGTCGTTGTCGACACAGAAGTTTCCTCTGAGATTAACGTTGCTCCCGACCATGTGAAAAAACACGTCGCCGCCGGCTGGGATATAGGTCGCGTCCATCCGCCCCGTGGCTTGCGCATTGGTCACCGACTGCGTCTGGTCGCGACAGCAGGCACTCCCACTGAAACTATCTTGTCCTTTGAACCGTGTGCAGTTGCCGGACCCATCACGCGCCACCGAACAGATCCCGCCGGTCATGACCCACTTCGCGGTGTCGATGCGGCGCATTGAGGCATAGTTCAGCAGATTGCCGCTCCAGGGATAGGAGGCGCCGCAAGTCCCTGGCGTGGCCGAATTGGCCGACGAGTCCGGCTGAAACCGGTTGCTGCTGTAGCTGTAGCACTCCGTCGGGTCGAAGAGCCCGTAATAGGTCGTCGCGGTATTGAAGGCGGTCTGGTAGGCCCGGTTGTTCATGCTGCCCGAGTTGTCCAGCAGCAACAAAATATTCGGAGCCACCGTGTTGGAAATGAACGGCGGCGTGGACGTGTAGTCCGAGAGGAATTGCGCGCGCGTTTCGATGGGCCCGAGCAGCGCGGCTGCCAACAACCATCCGAGGATCGCGAATGTTCTGCGTCTCATGGTCAACCTCTCATCTGCTCCACGAGGGTGTGGAGGATCGAGTTACTTCGGGAGTACGACCACGATGTGATCGACGTGGCCGCGGTGGACGTGATACAGAATCTGTGTCTCAGGGACGACGGCGTTGAGATCGCGAGGATGCCCCTCATCATCGGACACGCTGACGGCCGCGTCCAGCGGGTAATTCGTATCGTTCACCCGAATCTGCCCCGAGTTGACGCTGCTCACCATGCCGGTTTGCATGGCGGCGCTCGGCGTCGCGCGGGCCTGCTGAGGCTTCCCCTCGTCTTCATGCGCGCGAACCCTGTCCGTAAGGCCCATGCACCACAGGGCGGCGACAACTCCCGCCGTCACCAATGTTGTCCGAGTCACCGGGGACCACGATTGACGTGGAAGCCGCGTGACATCGCGTGTCATGACGAATCCTCCTACACGTTTTACACTTTGCGCAGGCACGTCTCCCCGCTTGCCGTACAGGCATAGACCGCGGTGATCCGGCTTCGCGTGTTCAATGCCGGATTGGTGGCGATGCAATCGACACGGTAATAGATGTCCACGCCGCCGCCCGCGGCGCCGCCGGCCGTGCCTTCATACCCACCGGCAAACTGCAGCGAGCCGCCCACTTTGGGCGCCGCATAGAGCCGATCGATGTCGCCGCGCACCGCGAAGTTGAAGAGGGGGGCCGTAGTGTTGGGCGACGCATCGGCTGTGTCGGGATTATTGTCCGACTGCCCCATGATCTCCTGCTGCAGCGTCGGCCCATTGGCCACCGGCACCGGCCCGGCCGGGCTCGCATTGGCAAGATACGTGGCCGGCAACTGGCCTTGGTCGATCGTGTCCTGGATGATTTTCACGGCCGTCCCCATGCAAGCCTCGGCGGCGCTTGAGATCGTTTCCGCGCTCCGTCCATAGCCCGCCATCTTGTTCTCCATCCCGGTGACGGTCATGGCCGCAATGCCGATGACGGTCAGCGCCACGAGCAGGAGCACCGAGGTCAGCAGCGCGATGCCCTTCTCGTCCCGTAAGGCGTGAGGCGTGACGGATGACGCGTGACGCGTGACAAAACCGTGTGCTTGAGTATCGTCGGTCTTCATCTATCACCCATCACGCTTCACGCTTCACGCCGGATCAAAGCCCCAGGTTGCGTGCTTGGACCGTGCGGGTCAGGATCCGGCGACGGAATTGTTGATAGGTGCCCAGCGTGTACCCCGTGTCGCCGGTCGGATCGTGGTCTTCCACTGTCGTCGGTGCCGTGCCGTGCCAATTCGGATCTTGGCGGGGCTGACGTCCCACGATGGTGATCCGCACCATCCGGATCTTGTCGGAAGTCATCGGCGCGGCGCCCCAGGCATTGTTGGAAATGAAATCCGCCGTATCGAACGAACTCGTGCCGTTCTGATCGTCGATAATCCCGTCGGCCACGCTGCTGTTGATCGCGGCGACGCAGCCGTCACAGGCATAGGCCAACTGTAGATCTTCGATGCCTTCCGCCACCGCGCTCCCGTTGCGCAAGAGGCAGGGCGCGTTCCCTGAACAGGCCACGCTGGTGGTCCCGATGCTGTACGTGGTGCAGCGCAACCAGAAGATCTGCGTGCCGGCCGGATAGACGACCGGCAGCCCGACGGTCGTCCCGAGGGTCAAGTTGTCGCCCGAGACGCCGCTGACCGTCGCCGGTGTGGCCCCGCCGATCGACAGCACGGAGCCGACTCCGAAGCCGTCCGAAGAGTAATTGGCCACCGATCCGGCCGTGAGCCCGATGACGGTGAACGGGGCCGTGGCCTGCGCCGCGAGGGTCCCGACCGGAGTCGGCGTCACCAACGACACCGAGTCCGGACCCGAGTCCGGTCCGGCAGCCTGGTTGTCGGCCGGCATGATCGCCTGATTGCAGGCCCCGACTGCGCCGGCCATCCCATACCCGGCCGTCTTGATATCGGAGGACAGCAGATTCATGGCGATCCGGACGTTCTGCTGCATTTGGGCGGTCTGGTCGTTCACCACCGAGGTCTTGTCGCTGGTGCTCGCCACGGTGTAGCTCGCCGCGATCGCCGCCATGGCAATCCCTAAGCCGAACATCAGTTCGACCAACGAATGGCCGCGCTCCTCCAACAAGCGTTGAACGCTGAACGCTGAACGCTGAAGTGACGCATCAGCCTGTTTGGATCGTGCGTTCATCATTCCTCGTGCATCCTTCATCGTTCACTCGTTTATTCCGGCGCAAAGATCGTGCTCACCAACAGCGTTTGGGTCCGGAGGCCGCCCCGCCAGGACACTTGCACGACCGCCTGACTCTGATTCATGAGGATCGGCCCTGTGGTCCCCACCGTGACCAATCCACGAATGTTCTGGAGATTCGTCGCATTCAGACGAGCCCGCCACTGATCGTAGTCACCCATCGCCATGGCCTGCGTCGCCGGTGGCCGCGTGGAGAGATTCGTCGTATCGATCAGGTCGTAGGCCGCCACGTTATAGTGGTTGAAGCGAATCCGCTCCATCATCTCAGTCCCCATGTTGGTCGCCACACTGACCTGGCTCGCGTCGGTGTTGCGGCTGATCGCCATATCCAACATCCCGGCGATCCCGAAGAGACCGATCGAGAGCACGATCAGGGCCACCATACCCTCCACAAGGGAAAAGCCTCCCTGCCGAATGCTGCCGGCTGAGCGCTGCAAGCTGAATAGGGATGGGGTCTGTCGCACGTTCATCATTCCTCGGTCACCGTTCATCGTTTCTTACGCCGGGCAGGGCGACTGCGCGCACCATCGGGTCTTGCCGGCCGGAGTGATCTGGATGTCGTTTCTCAGCCCGTTCACCGATTGCAGCGTGATCGTCTGATTCCCGCCCCCCCCGCCCAGGCGCAACCCCAGCGAGCTGAATCGCACTTGCGTGGCGCCGGTAAATCCGGTGATGTCCCGCCGCAGGACCTTCGGCTCCATGACCTCCCCGCCGCCGGTGTTCGTGAACGTCGCCCTGACGTACCCCGCAGACATCATCAGATTCACGTTGACCGTCGTGTTCTGATTCATGGCGTTCATGCGCGCCACGTTGATCTGCGCATGGAGTTCGCTCGCGGCTTGTTTCATCAAGGACCGCTCATTCATCTGAATGTAGTTGGGCACTACCATCGCCGTCGCAATCCCGACAATCGAGACGACCGTCAGCACCTCGAAGGTGGAAAACCCGCCTTCTCTCTGCCTAGTCAATCGGTTCATTCGCTTCACTCCTGCACGAGAATGCACACGATTCCGCAGGATGTTTCAGCAAGTCGTATGCCCTTCGCTCCCCTTGTGGTCGTTTCGTGAGGACTGTTCCGATCGAGGCGGACTGATGATGGTTCGTCCCGGATAGGGTTCGATCGTCGGGGTGGCCGACATACCTGATTGTGGAACCTAGCGGACAATTTTCGGCGGGGGCTGTAGAGCGGAGTATGGCGGTTGGTTCACATCTTGGTGATCTGCGAGCCAGGAATGGGGTACACCACCGGCATGCCCTGAACCATCCCCTTGCGGAGGTCATGGTTGTACCACACCTCAAGGGGCGCCGGCGCGCCGGCTCCTTTGACGACCGCACCGCCGACCATGATCGCCCCATGGATCCGGGGAGCGCCCTCGTAAGTCAGCGTCCCCGGCGTCGAGATCACCCCGTTCACCATGATCCGACTCAGCAGCACGGGCGTCCGCGATCCCATGGAGGAGCCGGTGGTGGGAGGGCTCAGCGTCTCGATCGTCTTTCCGGGACCCGAGGGCTTCAACTGCACATGGGCATGAACGACAAAGAGCCCTTCGAGATACTCCGACTGGATCGTCAACGTTCCCAGATTGTCGCCTCTCGGAGCCTGCTGATCCAGGGTATCGACGAAGACCAGCCCGCGATGCTGTCCGACCGCGTCCGACCGAAAGGCCTCATCGGCCGTGATGCCTGTTCCGATCTCGATCACGCCGTCCCGATAGAGAAGTCCGCTCCGATCCATCGCATAGTAGGTCCCGACCTCTTGCGCCTGCCGCTTGAGGGCATCATAGCCCCAGATATCTTCCCTGAGTCCCGGCACGGGATCCCTTTTCGGAACCACATTGAGCGGAAGGGCCGCCGCGCCGTCGCTGAACCGAACCTCCCCGCCGATCCAATAGGTCGTCCACCGGTCCTGGGCACGACTCATCTCGCCATAGGATTGCCCAGTGATCGGGGCAAGATCCGTCTTGAGCGGCACCTCGTTCGATTTCCCCAGATTCACCGAACCCTTCAGCGTGATGTCTCCCCAATGCCCCCCGACAGGGACCGGCAGTCCCCCCAGAACCGGATCGACTCCTTGACCGCCGAGCTGCACCCCGGCCCGTACCGGCGGAATCTGTCGCACGCCCAGTTCCACGGACAGGGTGCTGCGCGTCGGCCCAGCCTGAGCCGTCACCTCGACGGTGCAGAGAGCCCCGGGGCGCAGCGGCCCGTAGGCTTTCAGCGTGAGAATCCGGCCAAGACCGCGCAGCGAGCGGAACCAGCCCTGCGCCGGATCGTTGAGCAGACGATCGTGGTCCGCTCGCCCCGCATCGAAGAACAGGTCGGGCCGCTCGGCGGTCCCGACGAACTGCGAGACGCCCTTCGCGTCAAAGAACGACATCGTCCCATCCGGCACGCTGATGCGCTTGGCCACCAGCGTGCTGATCTCGGCCGTCGGCACTGCGCCGGGCTCATGAAACCATTGCATGACCACGTCGGTCGCCGCCTGGGCGAGGTAGCGGGAGGCGGCTTCATCCTGACTGCCTCGGACGCTGATGGTCTCCTGCGCCGCCAGTTGGAGCGACAGGGACCCCAGCACGGCCAGAATAAAGGTCACCAAGAGCGCCGCCATGAGCGCCACGCCCCGTTCATTGTTCACCCTCGACCGCGCGGGATTCATACGGTCCTCCGAGCAGACAGTCCGACCAGGCTTGTGATGGGCTGCGGGTCCCGTCCGACCGCCAGCTCCACAGCAATCCTGGATACGCGGCGCGGATCGGCCGTCGGTTGCCCTTCAGCCCCAAGATACGTCAGCCGAAATCGCGAGACACTCCCGATCAAGGCGCCGGCGCCGCCGTCGACTTGGCGCATGACCTGAGAGAGGCCCGCGGCCTCCGGTCGCAGGTAGTACCGCACGGTGTTGGAAACGTAGACCACCGCCCCTGCCGGAAAGGCTGCGCCGAGTGGAGTGGCCAGGCTCAGTCTGGTGGATCGCCCGTCCCTGGCCAAGCGGTGGTCCTCGCAGCGCGTCTGATCGCAGACGAGCATGCGCTTTCCCTTCGGCCAATCAGCGCCTGAACGGACCGCCAGGTCCTGCTCGCCGGCCGGGGCCGCGATCGTCAGCACGGTCACCAGGCCTGCGAGGTTTGCCAGGAATTCGACTTCCTCCGGGGCGGACTTGGTCAAGGCCGCGGCACTCGGCGCCGATTGGTCAAGGCCGCGGCACTCGGCGCCGACCCGCTCCCGGCCAGACGTAATTCGGCTTCCAAGACCCCGAGTCCGATCCGAAGATCCTGATGCTGCACCATGGCCTCCCGCTGCCCCGCGAACCGGCGATCCAAGTGAGCGAGGGTTTGCATCGTGGCGGCCATCACGACAGACCCCGCCGCCAGGCCGATGAGCAGTTCGACCAGCGAAAATCCGGCAGACCCGAATACTGAGGACATGGGTGGACGACGATCATTCATGCTCTTTCTCCCACATAGTTCGGATTGGCGCGAATGGTCGCGAGGAACAGGGTCCGACGGCGGCCCGACGGCAACAGGTACGTGGCCCTGGCTTCCACGACGACGGCGCCCACGCGGTCCAGCGAGCCGGCCCGGTCGGCACGGACCGTCCACAGCAGCGCGATCCCCGCCTGCTCGACCGTGGCCGTGTAGGCGCCGTCGCCGCCCTGGAGATCGCCCTGCGTCCCGTCATCCCGCATCGTCACATCCACGATTCCGTCCGCGTTCACATCGTCCAGCAACAACTGATTCCAGGGAGCCGCGCGCTTGGCCTCAAGGCGGGATTGCACCAGGGCCAAGGCGCGAAGCCCCTGGCCGCCGTCCCGCAGCCCATGATCGGCAATCTGAAAAAGCGCCATCGCGCCCAGCAGCCCAAAGGCCAGAATGACCATCGCCACCATCACCTCGATCAAACTGAAACCCTCTTCAGAATCGCTGAACGATGAACGCAGAACGCGGAGGCGCAACATTGACTCATTGATCCATTTGTTCATTGATCCAATGACACGATGAAACAATGATTCAATGCTTCGTTCAGCACTCATCATTCACCGCTCCTCGTTCCCTACTTAATGGTGATTCGACCGGTCAGGCTGACCGTCATCGCCGAATAGGCGCCCTTCCGGTCATGCATGGTGATGGTCGTCGGGGTTGCCGCCCGTCCGCTGGGGTAGAACACCACCGAGGGCCCGGCGGAGAGACGCGTCACCCGCAAATTCTTCGTCGCATAGTCATAGCGCCGGAAGACCGAGCCCGGCGAATCGGCCCATTCCGTCAAGACCCGATGCTCGTCCGTGCGAAAGACCACCCGCACCGCGTACCGTTGCGTCATGGCCAGGAACCGCCCCGCTCGAAGTTCTGCGGCCACCTCCTGCATCACAGCCTGCCGTTGCTTCTCCGCCGCCGCCGAGACGAAGCCTTCCCCTGCAAACATCGTCACCATGCCGATAATCCCCAGGACCATCATCATTTCAATCATGCTGCCACCTCGCTCTCCCATGTGAGTGTCTCCTGGAAAGGTATCCATTCCAAGAGCTGTGCCAGCATGGGTCACGATCAGAATGGCAGCCTGTCGGCGTGGATGAGGAAGCACGAAAGCCCTTACTGGACGCTGGGAATCGAGGTGCGAGTACGAGGCGGTAGGCGCCCGAGGGCCAACGTCAGGAGGGTGTCAGACTGAAATCAGGCTGTGCGCGGTCGGATACGCCTGGAATCCGATTGGATACAGGCGGTTCAGACCCGGCGCGTCATAGAGAAGGAGAGCCTTTGGGACGTCTGAACATTCGCGCTAGGGATTCGGCGGCAGGAAGCTCAGATACCAGGCCAGCAGGTCGTCGGCAAAGAACAGCGCGACGACGGCGCCGAGGGCCAGGAAGGGACCGAAGGGAATGTACTGGTCGCGGCGGAGCCGTTTGATGACAATCAACGTCATGCCGAGCACCGATCCGGCGAGGGCGCCGAGCATGATGGTCAACAGCGCCGGCTTCCAGCCGAGGAAGGCGCCGACCATGCCCATGAGCTTGATATCTCCGCCGCCCATGCCTTCTTTGCCGAACAGATAGGGACTCAGCCAGGCCAGGAGCCACAGGAGGCCACCGCCGACGGCAACGCCGGCCACGGCGTTCACGATGCCGATCGGCAGAATCGTGGCCGCAGCGACCAATCCGATGGCGAGCCCCGGCAGTGTGATCCGATCGGGAATGATCTGATGCTCCAGATCGATGCCGCTGACGACGATCAGCGCAGCGCAGAATGCGGCATAGACCAGCGCGGGCCAGGTGAGTCCGAAGCGCCACACCACCAGCACATAGGCCAGCCCGCTCAGCACTTCGACAAGCGGATATTGGATTGAGATCGGTGCCTTGCAGCGGCGGCACTTGCCGAGCAGCCACAGGTAGCTCAGCACCGGCACGTTGTCATAGGGGGCCACGGGCTGACGGCAACTCGGGCAGTGCGAGCCCGGCCAGACGACGGACTCGCCGCGCGGCAGCCGATAGATGCAGACGTTCAGAAAGCTGCCGACGAATAGGCCGACCACGAAGACGACCAGGAACGAGGCCGCCATTTACGCCCATTCTCCGGATGCCGCGTGAATCGTTTTTCGTTGCATACAGGAAGGCGACTGATATGATTGCTTACATAGTTTGACGAGTATCATCCGGGCTCATTGATCGACGGACCTGTGATCGCGCCAACGGGAGTAGCGCCCAATGGGAACTACCAGCGGAAACGGACGGATGGGCGTCGGACGGCTCCCCACCCGCCGGCGCTCGAAAGGTCTGACCAAGCGTGAACGCCAAATTCTCCAACTGATCTGGTCCGGTCTCAAGAATAAAGAGATCGGCCGCCGACTCAAAATCAGCGTGAAGACCGTCGAGGCTCACCGGGCCAACATGATGAAGAAGCTCGACGTCTCCAACACCGCGCAGCTACTCAGGACCGCGCTGACGGGCGGCATGGTCAAGGCTGTCTAGCGTCGGGGTGGCGCTGTCGGACGACTTCGTAACACAGGGTGGCCGCCGCCGCCGAGACGTTGAGCGAGGCCACCTGCCCCCGCATCGGAATCCGCACCCGATCGTCGCACTGTTCGAGCACGCCACGCCGGATCCCCCCGCCTTCTCCGCCCAACACCAACGCCACGGCCCCACGGTAGTCCAACGCCGTATAGAGCTTCTCGGCCGACGGATCCACCGCATAGACCCAGAGCCCGTCCTTTTCAAACTGTTCGATCTGGCGGGTGAGGTTCGTCACGCAGGCGACCGGTATATGATCGACCGCCCCAGCCGAGGCCCGCGCCACAGCCCCAGTGAGTCCGGCCGACCGCCGTTCGGGAATCACCACGCCATGGACCCCGGCGCCCTCCGCAGTTCGAAGCACGGCGCCCAGGTTCTGCGGATCCTCGACGCCGTCCAGGAGCAGCACAAAGGGGGCTTCGGCTCGCCGGCGGGCCGTATCCAGGATGCTGTCGGGCTGGACGTACTCTTTGGGCGCAATGACCGCAATGACGCCCTGATGCCGTCCATCCGGCACCAGTCGATCCATCGCGATCTTCGGTTCCACCCGGACCGGGATGTGCTGGGCGCGCGCCTGCTGAAACAACTCGCCGTACTGCCGTTCCTGACCGACCAGCAGCAGTTTCTGAATCGGCCGGGCGCCCGACCTGAGCGCCTCGCGCACGGCGTGGAGCCCGTAGATCAGATCGGCCGCGTCACTTTTTCCAGCGGCTGGTGCCATCGGGCCGATCCTCAATGGTGATGCCCTGCGCGGCGAGAGCCTTGCGGATCTCGTCGGCACGGGCGAAGTCTTTGCGGCGTCGGGCGTCGTTGCGCGCGGAGACTTGGTCATCAATGTCATGGTCGGACAGACCGGCCGGGGCCTCACCGAGCCCGGCGGCCTGCCTGCTGATCCGGAACTGCAGCTCCTTGTATTCCCATGCCGTGGCCGGCAATTGGAACAGGCCTACCACCCGACCGTAGGACCGAAAAGCCTCGCGCGCCTCACGACATGCCGACGTGGACAGGCCCGAGCCCAACAGCCGATTGACCTCATTCCGCAGCCGCTGAAAGGCCGCGATCGCCTCCGCCGTATTGAAGTCATCGTCCATGGCGGAGCGAAAGGCGCCGTCGAGGCGGGTCACT
>SWDL01000379.1 GCA_005116795.1 Nitrospira sp.
GCCGCAGCGCCGGAACCAGCACGCGCGCTCCGGCCTGTAGCGACCACGAAAAGACGCCACCAGGCGAGACTCAATGGTGACCACCCCCATGTTCATCGGACGCAGCAGGAGCCGGGCCACCGTGCATCAATTCGCCGGAATCCAAGAAAATCTCCCGCCCATGAGAGTCTTCCTCGCCCAGCCCACAGACAGGAACGCCCTTCACCAACGACAGACCATCTCTCCTTGCCACCGGCGACGAGCCGACCCCCTGCGCCATTTCATGAAGATGTGATTGAGCCTCCAGAAGATGATTGCCCGCGATCCTTGCATGACGGGCTCCATCAAGGACGTGGGCAATCCCCCCCCGTAAACTGTCCGACATGAGGATATGGTGCGTGTGCAAGAGCCAGTGATGGGAATGCCGAATGACGGCTCGGAACCCGCAGACCGCTTGTTCACCCGAAAGATAGGCTTCTCGCGGCATTTCGGTTCGGGCCATGACCTCTTCGATTTGAGTGATCGCTTTCCTTCCGAACGCCACCATGTCCTGGCCGGATTTTCCAGCCAGACTCGCCTCGCCCTGAGCCGCGCCCAGATTGCTCGACGAGGCCGCGCGATTCATATGTATGACCGTGAACTTGGCGGCTTCGATCATGGACGTTGCAAGTCGCTCAGCCTCTCCCAACCCGTCCCTCGTCGTGTCCCCATAGGAAGAAGGCGCGAACAGGATTCCGGCCATGCCCCAGATGGCTAGAGCCGAAGCAATCCTTGATAACCTCTCGACAGTGAATAGTTCCATGGTGAATCCTTTGTGATGGTAATACGTGCATTCACATCGGAATCCATTCCCCCATGAAACCTGCCTGCCGCAGCGACTCTGCGGCAGGCAGGATGGGAGGAATCAGCTACTTCGCCGACACCGGAAGCAGCTTTCCTGACTCCTCGGCAAAGTGTCGTTCCTCGCCGGGAGCAGGAGCCCCTAGGGCCATAATTTTCTTGTCACCGGAAGGCAGCACTCTCAGAATGCCCCATTGGCCCGCCGCCATGTAGGGCATCCGGTTGTTCATATAGAGATAGTCTCCAGGCAGCTTGAAGGGCCCACCGGCCGTAATGTAGATGTTGTGCCTCTCAGCCCCGCCAAGCTGGAAATTACTCAGCATGTCTGCGCCTGGCTGGAACGGTTCGAGCGGCCATTCATGATTCTCGATGGCAAACACGCCGCTCTGCTCGCTGGAGGCTCCGAACACGTTGAGCACGATCGAATCTCCCGCATGGGCCGTGATGATCGGCGTCGATGGATCGGCCCCCGCAGCGGCGCAAGCAAACAGATTGCTGTTGTCGCAGCCGAGATCCTGGCGATAGCCGTATGGCTCTATGCGATAGTTGATTCCCAACACCCCGGCCGAGCTTTGCAGATAGGGCATAAAGCTCGTGCCCATGATCTGGTCTTCATCTTGGAAATACAACGCCACCGAGCGGAAATTCCCCCTTCCCGCATTCCCTGTGACACTTTGATCAACCAGGACTTCCGCTTCCCAGGAATTGCCGTTCGTGAGGTCTTCGCCCGTCACCGGATGACGATACTTCGATCCCTTCGGCCCGATGATGATCGCCCCGTAGAGGCCATCTCTCGGATTGACCAGGAGGTTCCCCCAGTCCCGGATCAGCCCGGAGTTTTCTCCGAGCTCCGGATGGGCATAGTAGGTGTAATTCCGGCTCTCACCCGGCGCCACAGTCTGACCGGGCTTGTTATTGCCGATGTCCGCCCCCATCGAGTCATTCGGATCGTAGGCCAAGAGGTCCACGTGGAACCCGGCCCGCTCCTTCTTCATCTCGTTCTTGAGATGGACCTTCACGCAGTCACCCACGTTCACGCGGAGCGTGAGCGGGTGAGGCTGCTTCTGCCCGGCGAGGATCGCCGTCTTCTCTGAATCAAGCACATAGATCTTCCCATTGGGATTGGCCACTTCGATCAGACGATCGAAGTCCACCTTGATGGGTTGGGCTGCCGACTTGTGGAACTTCAAGGCCAAGTCGATCGCCGACACCTTGAAGTCTTTCACCGGAGCCCCTGCCGGACAGACGGAAGAAGCCGGCGTCGCTGGAAATTCCTCACGACCCGGCAACGGTTGAAGATCGGGGGACAGCTTATTCTCCAGAACCCTGAGAATACCCCACGACCCCTCTCCGAGCTTCGAGTTCCGTCCATTGTAATGGATGTAATCTCCCGGAAGTTGGAGCGGCCCACCGGCCGTCATGACCAGGTTGTACCGCTCGGCAATCCCGATGTGCTGGGTGTTTTTCGGTTGCGAGTTGGCCATGTACTGCTCAGGCCTGAAATAATGGCCGGTGATGTTCCACGTGTGCGTCTCATTCATGGCGTTATCGAGCAATCTCACGACGATGGTATCGCCGGGATACGCTCGCAGCATGGGCGTCGCTGGATCACCATGAATTTTGCTGTTGAACAACTGAGAGGCATCCGGATTGACCGCAAGCCTGGTCGCCAACGATTCGGATCTCATGTTGAACATCGAGCCGGTCGTATGGAGCCCCCCATTGATCCTTGGGAAGGCCGTCGGCCTTGTTTTTTCCGGAAACAGGAATGAGACGGTTTCCAGATCTTTGATCTGCTTGCTCGGATCGAATCCCGGTTTGTTGCCGTCGTACACAAACTGCGCCGTCTGCGGGAAGGTATCTCCGATGTTCAGGACCATTTCACGGAAGCTGCCGGTTGCCCTCGATCCGATCGGCTCCTGAGTGCGGATGTCCATGAGCGGTCCATAGCGCTTTTCGGCTCCGGTCGTCGGATCGTGATAGGTCGACCCGACAGGCTCCACCACGGTCTGACCCGTGGCTCCGTGCACCCACGTCACCAGTCCAAAGGCATGGTCGTGCCAGAACACGATCCCGTAGTCCGCATCGACGTACCAGCGCTCGCGCATGAATTCCACGCTGGCGATCGCGCCGGCTGGATGGTCATGCAACAGGGGCTCGGTAAAGGTCACGGTCTTGCCCTTGATTTCCTTGATCCGCATCACTTCAAAACTCGGCACGGAATCCATGTCCACGCCCAATTCAGTGTTGACATGGAAGCGCGCCGGGTCGCGAACCTCGATACTGGCATCCCCGGCCTTTGCGGCCTTGGTCAAGGGTTCGTTCATCGGCAGCGGCAACCCATGACCCGGGTGGGTATTCTCGAGCATGTCATAGGGGCGAACGGCCTGCTCGCAGGCCATTCCGCTGATCACCCCATCGGACGCTTGATTGTCGAACTGGAAGAAATGCGGGTGCAAGTTGATCTTGCTGCCCAACAGATTTGTGTTCATGTCATCCGGCCACTTGCTCTTCAGCAGCACATCGACGCAATCGTACACGTTGGCCCGGATCACCAATGGGTACTTCAGATTGTCGTTCGCCCGAACGTCCTTCTCGGCCTCAGCTAGAACGAACAAGAGCCCGCCCTGGTCAACGTTGGCCGGCTCCTTTCCTCTGGCCGGCGTGATCGTAATCGGTAACTTGATGAAGTTAATCGTGTATTGTTTGCGCGACGCATTCGCCGGACAGAGACTCCAGCGACCCTGCTCACCGGGCTTGGCGGGCTGAGTCGTCAGCTCTCCCACTGCTCCTTTTCTCCCCGGCTCCGTGGGCAGCGAGCCGTTGTCCTTGATCATTCGGAAGGGCTCCAACCATGGCGCCCCATTGTGGCCTCTCGTGAAGGGCGGCCGCTTTCCGAGGTGCGGCTTGCGATCCGGCCAGGCGATCTTTCCGGTCTTTGCCTCGAAGAGGATCGGGAACCGCTTGCCGGGGCCTGGGGATTTGTACTTGGGAAATTCAAAGATACTCTCTTCTTCAGTCAACGCCTTTGTCTTGTCCCACTGCCAGTCCAGCACCGTCGCGTCGTGCGCCAAGACCGCCTTTTTCTGATCGCTCTCATGACCGGGCTTCCCCTGCGGCGGGATCATGGCGTTCACCCAATCGTTGATCGAGACCTGCGGCGGATTCGCATTCCAATCGGTCTTATCCGCCGTGATCGTCATCTTCTTATTGAACCAGTCCATCGTCTTGCCGACCAACTGATCCGAGCTCACGCCCGGCTTGATCATTCCCTTCCGGTCCGGCAATTCAGCCAGGTCGCGCATGACATCCGTCCGGACGCTCGGATAAGCCCCCTGCTGCAGGGTGTTGTAGACGCGCCAGTAGCCCCACATGCCGGCCACATAGTGATGGGCCACGTGGCAATGGAACAGGAAGTCTGCCGCCAAGTGCTGACACAGCCCTGATCCGCACTCCACGTCGAGATCAAAGGCTTCGCTCGGTCCGACGACCTGCACATCCACGCGGTCCGACTTTGTCCGGATCACGGGGAACTTCACCGGCCCGCCCCTGCCGTCCGCGAACATCCTGGTATCGCCGGCAAGCGGCTCTCTCAGCCAGCGGATCGTTCCGCCGTGCGGGTGATGGGAATGGAAGACTTCCGACCCACCGTGGATGATCCGATACTTGGCCGGATCGCCGATGTAGGACCTCGGAAT
>SWDL01000380.1 GCA_005116795.1 Nitrospira sp.
TGATGAACAGCAAGTACGGAAACATGACACGCGTGAGCCACGTCGTCATGGCCAGTTTCGCCGGGTCATCATGAAACCCCGGAGCCAGCAGCCACACGATGGCGGGGGCCGCCAGGATGCCGAGCAGGGTGAGGCCCGTCAAAATGGTCAGCAACGTGGTGAACACGGCGCTGGCCAGCTCCCAGGCATCGGCGCGACTGCGAAGCTGGTGGTATTCGGTGAACACCGGGATGAAGGCGGAGGACATGGACCCTTCGGCGAAGAGTTCCCGCAAGAGATTCGGCACCCGATAGGCGACGAAGAAGGCGTCGGCGGCGGGCGTCGCGCCGAAGAGTCGGGCCAGCACCATGTCGCGAACGAACCCGAGAATCCGACTCGAGAAGGTGGCGGCGCCGATCAGGCCGGCGGCTTTGACGACGGTGTGGTTGTCATCTTGGGCATGGGAACCCCTCGATGGGGGAGGGGAGCCGGCAGAATCGGACATCGAGCCGATTCTAGCGGAAGGAGAGGGGGCCGTCTATCCGGCGTCTCATCCTTCAGTTCTCTTGTCTTTCCCCCCGGTGATTGTCTACAATGCCCGTCCAATCGGCCCCGTCACAGGAGCGCACATGAAAGGCCTCCGCTTCGAACGGCTCGGCACAGGGCGGCACTACAACATCGTGTTGCACATCGGCAGCAGCTACGTTCCCGTGACCGATGAATCCTTTGAAGAGCTGAAGAATAAGAGCCTCCTGCCCGCGGAGCGCTTCCTCGACCTGCTGGTCGACAAGATCGGCTATTCCCCCTACCTCAAAGACCAAATCCGCGCCGAACTCGACCGGGCCGGCAATCCCGTCACGCAAATCACCGTCCTCCAAGGCGCCATCCGGGAACTCTGAATCGCCTGCTACGCGCGAAAGGCGGGGTTCGCCTGGACGGCGTCTTGACTGCTCTTCATCACCTTCTTGCACTCCAGCAGCGCGGGCTTCAGCTTGCCCTGTTCGGCCGGCGCGCAGGCCAGGTCGGCGGGAGTGCCCTTCAGCGTGTCCTGGTAGTGTCCGATAACACAGTGTCATGCGCTGTTCTCAACATGAAACGGCTCCGGCTCTTTGTTGGTGATCCCTGCGAATGTCGGTCGGAATACGATGACATCTCGAATCCTGCGCATCCGTGACTGGACGATCGCCGCCAAACTCTGGGGCGGGTTGATGGTGATTCTGGCCGCCTTGGTGGTGCTCGCCGGGGTGGCTCGCTGGGAATTCCTCGAGCAAGCCCGCCACTCCCGCACGATCTATGAAACCATTACCGTCTCCACTGAGCGCCTCGCGGCGCTCAGCACGGATTTGATGCGGTACCGGACTCAGATGATTCTGATGCTGGGCACGATCGACAAGGAGGCGTTCCAGGAGTATCGGAAAGAACTGCCTGTCCTCCGCGCCCGAATGGTGCAATTCGCTCAAGAGGAAGTCGGCCTGCCCAAAGACTTGGTCGAACGCACCCCGGCCTACGGCGCGGCCCTCAAGAAACTGCAGGAGGCGCTGCTGGGCTACTTGGATTTAGAGGACCGGACCGTCAAACGGCTGGCGCTGGCGCTTGAGTCATCATCGTCCGATGAGGCCGCTCATCTGCGGGACGGGGCCATTCAGAATTCGTACTTTGCCTCCGGGGGCGCCATGTCCGTCGTGGCCGGGGCGTTGGACAAGGTGCTTCGGGAATCGAAAGTCATCGGGCGACAATACTTTGAGGCGACGCATACCGCCGCGCTGGAAGGCCAACAATCCGTCTTGCTCGCCGTCCTGATCGTGCTGTTCTCCTCGGGGGCTCTCTCGATCATCGTGGTCTTGAGAAAATTGGAGCGGACGAATGCGACGCTCGTGGTCGCCCGCGACCAGGCGCGCGCCGCAGAGAAGATGAAAAGCGAGTTTCTCGCGACCATGAGCCACGAAATTCGCACCCCCATGAACGGGGTGATCGGCATGACGCAGATTCTCCTCGACACCGAGTTGAGCAAAGAGCAGCGTGAGTATGCCGACACGGTCCGTAAGTCGGCCGACCAATTGTTGGTGGTCATCAACGATATTCTGGATTTCTCCAAGATCGAAGCCGGCAAGCTCAATCTGGAAACCATCCCCTTCGATCTCCATGAGGCGGTCGAGCAAACCACGGAGTTGCTGGCCCACAAGGCGCACGAGAAGCAGATCGACTTGTGTTGTCGCATCGGCGAGGGCGTGCCGTGGGCCGTGCTCGGCGATCCCGGGCGGCTCGGGCAGGTGTTGACGAATCTCATCGGCAATGCGATCAAATTTACGAAGCGGGGCGACGTCGAGGTCAGCGTCGACGTGGACAACACGGAACGCGGAACGCGGAACGATGAACGGGAGGAAAGACCGGAATCTTCCGATGTTCAGCACTCGTCGCTCAGCGCTCAGGGTTCAGC
>SWDL01000381.1 GCA_005116795.1 Nitrospira sp.
GTGGGACCATTTGATGAGCCTCGAAGAAGCGCGATGTCGCCGCTACGGCCACCCGGCGACCATCATTGCGATCGATCTGAACGGGCTGAAGCAGGTCAATGCCGCGCACGGCCAAGCGCGTGGGGACGACCACCTGCGCAAAGCCGCGGTCGCCCTCACGCTGGCGGTCCGGCGCCATGATGTCCTGGCTCGCGTGGGCGACGACGAGTTCGGCGTCCTCGCCGTGGAATGTGATGCCGGCGCCGGCCATTCCCTGATGGCCCGGTTGCACCACAACCTCACCGAGGCCGGGATCAGCGCCGCCTGCGGGTTGGCCGTTCGCCACCCCGCCTTCGGGCTGCGTGCAGCATGGGAAGAAGCCGATGCCGCCATGCGTGACACCAAGCGGCGTCAGGAGTCTGCCCCGCCGACCCGCTAGACTCAGCCTCGATCCCGACCAGCGGCGCGCGCTGCTTCCAGTCCAACCGCGCCGTTTGACCGTCTCCGACCATGCCACTAGAATGTCGACCGTTCCACGACCGGCCACTCGCACAACCGGACATGCGCCGCATCAGACCGCCTGATCAACTCCTGGATCCTCTCTTCAACGAACGCGGGCTGACCGTCGGCGCCCTGCTGCTGATCCTCATCCTGGTCGGCGCCGGCTGGTGGTGGGTCCTCCGGGCCTCCGGTCCATCCCGCACGGCCGAAGGCGGTCCAGAGCCATCGACCTCCACGGCATCCTCTCTCCCACCTGTCCCGCCGAACCCTGTGCCGGACCGTTCCCCACGGCGGACGCCGGATCCCGCCGTGGCGCCGACCCCGAGCACCGATGGCCCGCAGGCCGCGGCGCTCCAGGCCATTGCGACCCTTCTCGATCAGCAGCGGGTCGTGGACGCGGAGACCGCGCTCACGAGTCTGGCGCCGGACCTGTTGCCGCAGGGCCAGGGGACCGAAGCCGCCTCCTCGTTGTGGAACAATCTGGGGGTGTTGAAGCAGAAACGAGGCGGGCCGACGGCCGGCATCACGGCGTATCAGAAGGCCCTCACGCTGCATCCCCAGAATCAGGCCGCGATGTTGAACCTGACGCAAGCCTACTGGCAGACCAAGGATACGGCCCTGACGCAGGACATGCTGGAGCGGGCCGTCTCGATGGCCCCCACTGAGGCCTGGCCGCACGTGGCGCTCGCCGACCTGCAGTACGACAAGGACGATCTCGCCGGAGCCAAGCAGCACCTGGATCAGGCGCTGCAAGTCGCCTCTCCGACGTCCGACTCTCAGCCCTATCTCAAAGCCCTCGCCGCCAAGTTGTCGCGCGCCGAGCAAGCGGAGCGGTCGTATGTCTCGCGGGAAAGCCGTCACTTTGTCGTGAAGTTCAACGGCAACGAAGACTACGACATGTGGACGCGCGTGCTGGGCATTCTGGAAGAGGCCTATCGCGAGATCGGCCAGCGGTTCTCCTATTTTCCGTCACGACCGATCATCGTGGTGCTGCATACCAAAGAGTCCTTCCCCTCGGCGACCGGGAGTCCGGCCTGGGCGGACGGCCTGTTCGATCCGATGCTGGGACGAATTCAGATGCCGACTCAGGGGGCCTCGACCGATCCGCAACGCCTGGCGCGGGTCCTCCGGCATGAGTTCGTCCACGCCCTCCTGCACCAACGGATGGATGGGCGCCTCGGCGCGGTGCCGACCTGGCTGAATGAAGGTCTGGCCATGCAATTGGCTGGCGACCCCTGGCCGGATATCGACCAGATTGCGCGTGGACCGGTGACGGTGGCGCCGCTCAACAATCTGGAAGGCGGCTGGGGCGGACTGCCTCACACGGCGGCCATGGTCGCCTACCTCGAGGGGAACTCAGCCACGCGGTACCTGATCGACCGTTATGGGATGGGGAAGGTGCAGGATCTGCTCTCGGACCTGGCGCGCCGGCAGCCGCTCACCGCGGCGTTACACGATCAGCTCTCGACCTCGTATGAGGAATTTCAACGTCAGTGGGTGAATGAATTGAATGCAAGGGTACAGACGGGAAAGTCATAGCCGCCACCTCGACCAGGCGAGTGCCCGTCCCTGATAGCGGATCGCTTCCACCGCCGCATCCTCACGCTCCTCGCTCGGCCAGACCGGCAGGAGTTTCCCCAGCGAGTCCTCTTCGCGTGAACCGGCCCCAGCCGGCTTCACCAGCAGCGCCGAGGCATCCTTCCACATGAGGTCGCCCGTCCGTTGGTTGTACATCCGGACTTGAAAGTCGTACTTCTGGTCTTTCACTGCCGGCGTTTCAAAGGGCAGGATGTGATACCGCACACGCTCGATTGTGCCCATCGCCGCCTCCGCCGACGCAAACTGGTTCTGCCAGACCACGGCTTCGTTCGACGGATCCAACGCCCGGACCAGGAAGAGCGGGGATTCTTCACCCGCCGGCTTCCTTTCAGCCTCGCTGGTCAGACGGAGGCTCGCCCGATTGGTCGTCCGGCCCAACACAGGGGTCGGCAAGGCGCCGCCCTCGGGCTCCGTCGTCACGCTGAAATTCGCCTCGTAGAGGTAGCGGCCGGATGGGGCATCATAGACCTTCAGGATGAGCGTCAGCTCGCCCTGACTCACGATGCGCGATCCACCCGCCAGCACCCGGGCGGTCCCGGGCCCGCCTCCGGTCGCCGTTTCTTCCGTCACCGGCAAGTCAAAGGAGTTCTCCGACAGCAAGACGCCGGTCTTCAGATCGAAGGTTTTGACAATGACGGTGGAGGAGTCCTCATTTTGATAACCGAAGGCCGTCGCCAGAACCTGGCTCTCGTCTGTGGCATCGTCTATGGATCGGGTTTCAGAAGAAGGGCTCCCTGCATGAGGAGCGGGCTCACCGGCCAGCGCCGTCACCGCCACCCATCCGCTGAGGAAGAGGCTGATGAGGCTTGTCGTGAATGCTTGCCGATCCATGCGCCATCCCCCTGTTGATAGGGCCATTGTCTATCAGGAGGCGTCGGCGCAACATTCCGCAGAGGGGGGTGGAGTCCTGCGGTCGGGGGAGGATGTTCGGCTGGCACATGGGGGGAGGCCCCCCATGCGGGGGGGACAGGCCAAGGGTTGGAGGGATGAGGTCGAGGGTTGAGGCCTGAATCTTAGGAGCCTGAGTCCGGCGGCGGTACGGTCCCGAACCACCGATAGCGGTGCTTGGCCACGAGTCGATAGACCAGGACTGCCAGGCCCTTGAACATTGGGATATGGGCCAGGGCGGTCAGAACGCGGCCGCCGGGCAGGCCCGGCAACAGAGGGAGAAACGCCTCGAGGCCACGCTGCACCTGCCCTCCGGGTCCGATGAGATAGGCCACGTCGGGGCGGCCCGGCCGATAACCCTCGCCCAGGCGGAATGCGGCTTCATCACTCTGGTAAGGCACGTATCGCACCGACGGGTCTCGCCCGAGCCGCTCCAGCCCCTCTTTGGCCGTGACGCACAGCCGGCACTCAGCGTCATAGATCAGTATGTGCTCTGCGTTGTTCACCGGCCTCGCCATCGGCCTACCGGCTCACCCTGTGTGGCCCGACCGGTATCGGCGTGGAGCGTCTCAGCTATCCTTTGCCGGGGCGATTCGGTATAGTCGTCGCCATGACGCCGCGACGCCTGCGGCATATCGTCATCGTCCTCTTGGCCGCCCTCATGACCTCTGCGACCCTGCGTCCGCTGATGGTGGGCCCGGTCGCGACGACGCCGTCCGGTCAATGGCTCGCCTGGAATATCTTTCTCTTCATCATCCCGCTCGGGCTTGGAGCCTTGCTTCTCGCCGGCGCCCGCTGGGCCCTGATGGGCGCGGTCATGTACGGGACCATCGGGCTGGCGCTGGATTTCTCGACGATCGTGCAGGAACTGACGCGAGGCGGAGACGGGGCCGTCGCGTGGGTGATGAGTCTGGTCACCGGCCTGGTGAACTTCGGCGTCATCCTGACCGCGGGCCAAGGATTCTTACGCTCATATCGAGAATAACGGCAACGCTAGCGGACCGCCTCCAGTATCCCTCCCTCCCAATCTCCCGTTCCGGCCTTCATGTTGAGCAGACTTACGCGCTGAAAGCCCGAACACATCAGCCAGTCCGTCGCCTCGCGCACCGAGTAGGTGTTCCCCCGGTCCGTGAAGAGCAGCATGGTGACCGCGAAGAGATTCGCGCCCAGCGGCGCGAGGTCGTGGCGATCGTGCAGGAGCGCCTCCTGGATCAGAAGACGGCCGCCGGGCGCCAGGACACGCGCGATGTTCCGCAGCAATTTCCGGTTCTCCGCCGGCGAGTAGATATGGAGCACGTTGGAAAGCCAGACCACGTCGTACCGGCCCGGAATCGCATGCTTGATGAAGTCGAGCGGGAGGTAGGAGAGGCGATGGCCCACCGGGGATTACTCGGCAATCTCTCTGGCCACGGCGAGAGCCGGCGCGCGATCACAGACGGTGGCTCGCAACCGGAGATTCTTCTTCATGAACGCCAGCGCGTAGGTGCCGGGCCCCCCGCCCAGATCCAGCAGCGTCCGGGCGCGGCGCAAGTCGAGCTGGCGCGCGAGGCGCGGCGCCACATCCATCGAGCGATGATGCATGGCCCAGGTGAACTGCCGCCGGTAGGCCGTTTCATCCAGCTCTTCATCGGCAACGACCGGCTGCCCGAGGCACACGGAACGCGTCAGCCTGGACCAGTCATCCCATTGCCCTTGCAGCAGCTTCAGATAGTCTCCGCGATACCCGGCATGCTTGGCGTTCAACACCGTCCCGGCAAAGAGACTGTTCCGATACCGGCCCCTCGATTTGACCAGCAATCCCACACTCGCCAGATTGCGGCAGAGGATGTCCAAGCCGCGTGGGCTCGCGCTCAGACGACGGGCCAGGTTCGCCACGCTCCAACTCTGCGCGCCGATGGCCGTAAACAGATCGAGGTCGAGCGCCGTCAATAGAATGCGCGGCAGCCGGTAGGCGGCGATCGCGTCTCGAAAATCCTGGAAGGTTCGAATATGAGGGATTGGGGTGACTCCCTGCACCGTTCGCATCTCGGAGCACTCCTCTCGCCTCTGATCAGCGCGCAAACTGCTCCCGACACCATCGGACGGAACGGGCGACGTCTTCCATATTCCTGAAATCCACCGCGCGCTGGAACAACGTCGCCACGTACTGATCGTTCATGTCCGTGGATTCTTCAAACCCGGCGCCGAGCAGGACGTTCCGCTTCTTGGTCACGGCCGGCTGCAGATAGAACTTCGCCTGCTTGGCCACCTCGTCCGACCCGAGGTCCTCGCAGGTCCCGTCCGACATCAGATTCTTGATGTCGTCCATGTCCATCCCGATTTGGCAGATCACGCGACCGTCCGGCGTCACTTCCAAAATCCAGCCTTCCTCCTCATCCAGGCCCAAGGCCAACGAGCCGCCCGGTTCCAGCTCGTAGAACTCCGGCTCCACGGCCCGGAGTCGAGACCGGACGGTCTCCCACGATGGGACGGTGTCCGGCGCCCCGCTCATGCGTGCGCCTCGCGCCGGGCGGCCGCCAGCTTTTGACGAAGGACGCGGAGACGTTCGGTGTTTTCTTCCAGCTTGGGCAGCCGGTACTTCTGGTCCACCGTGACGACACGCTCCAGCAGATCGGCCGCCTCGGCCAGGCCGCCCTGCTGCTCATAGCACTGGGCCATGAGATACCAGGCCCCCCCCACTCGCAGCTCGTCCTGCATGCGCGCGGCAATCGCCAAACTGGTCCGGCAACAGGCCAAGCCGTCGGCCGGACGCCCCTGCAGGACCATCGTCCGGGCCATCATCCGCCAGGCATCCGCCATTCCGCCCTGATTGTCCAGGCGCTTCATCAGGGTCAGCGACTGTTCGTAGTAGTCCATGGCCTGTTCCATCTGCCCGTTCTCGCGCGCGACCAGCCCCAAGTCCGAAAAGAGCACGGCCTTGCCGCTCTCATCGCCGGTGCGCTGCATCAGGTCCAAGGCCTCCAAGTAATAGGCCCGCGCACGCTCCCACTCGCCGGCATCGGCGCGGAGATTACCCAGATTCGCCAAGGTCGTGCCGATCCCCCGTTCGTCGCCCAGAATTTTCTGCAGCTCCAGGACCTCCTGGTAATAGGCCTGCGCCTGTTCGCGCCGGCCGCTCACCGCGCAGATGTTGCCGAGATTCCCCAGCGTCGACGCCAACGTCCGCCGGTCGCCGCTCAGCCGATCGCACTCCAGCGCTTTCGAATAGCAGAGATAGGCCTGGGTGTAATCGCCATGCGAGAAGTGCTCATTGCCTTCGCGATTGAGCTGTTCCGAATTCGACTGTCGCATGAAGCGGGCTAGCCCTGGAGGAGTTGCTCGACAATCGCCCTGGCTCCGGTCAAAATCGAGGCGCCGTCGCCCACCAGGATCGCGTCGAAATGATATTTGAGCAGACGCCGAAGGCCCTCTTTCGCTTCCTTGGTGTCCGCATACTTTTCCGCGGGGAGGAGTCGCAACGATCCCGGGGGCGCCCCGATTAAGGCGTCGCCGACGATCAGCACGCCCTTCCCCTGGGGGAGAAACAGGGCCGTTTCGCCGGCCGACTTCTGATGTGGCAACTGAACGGCCCAGATCCCGCCGGGAAGCAGCTCCCCGTCCCGATAGGTTTTATCAAGCTTAATCGTCATCTGTGGAGCATCCGCCTCGGGCACATAGAGGCGGCAATTGAAGGTCTTCCGGCAGGTCTCCGCCTCCCGCTCGTGATCGCGGTTGGTGATCAGCACATAGTCCACCGGACCGCCCTGCTTCATGCGCATCGCCTCCTCCTGAGGGAGCGGAGGCGGATCGATTAAGATGCGATGCTCTCCGATGGTCAGGAACAACCCGTTGAAGTCGATCTGCTTCTCTTGGGAGAACCACGACCACTGATAGATGTTCGGGAGCAACTGCTTCATCTCAAGACCGAATGGTGAATGGCTGATGGCGTATGGCAGGATACCTGTTTTTCACGCCGCTTCTCATCTACGCTTCACATTTCACGCTTCACGTTTCACGTCAACCGAGCGCCGCCACCGCGTCCTTCACCGTTGTGGTGACCTTGACCAGAATGTCCGCCTCATTCGGCAGGTCTAGAATGTCATCCTCGGGAATGGTGAGGAACTTCCGGTTCGGGCCCTTCGTCAGGGAGATGAGGAACAGGCTGTTGGTCGGCTTGGTGGGGATCACCACCAGCACCGCCCCATCCACACTCTTCACCACCTCCAAAAACTTCTGCTTTCCCTCTTCAAATTCCTCACTCATACTTCTTCCCCCGCACCCACTGAGGTGACGCTCGGACGACCATATCGCCCTCTACTGCGAGCGCCATCGCCGCCGTCATTATGAGCCACAGTCGTTTCATGGTCATCTCACTCCGGAAGTCAGGCGAAGGTTGAGGGTCGTGCAGACGCAGGAATGTATTCTTCTTCCTACCTTTGCCCGTAGCCTTGATCTCGGCCTCTCGCTCGACATCGTAGCACGCGCTGAAAATGGGCGGCAACAGGCAGGGTGCACGGGCGAACGATCCTTCGCCTCGCCTCGAAGAGGGTTTGTGCAACAGGCTCCTTTGAGAACTGGCGCGTCACGCCGCCTGTCCGGTTTCCATGACGGCGCGGAACGCCGACTTCGCGGCCTCGCTCCCGTCACGAATGCAATCGGGAATGCCGATGCCGCGATAGCCCGCCCCGGCCATATACAACCCGGTGAATCGGCTCAGTTGCCGGGTGACTTCCTCCAGACGGGCGACGTGACCGACCGTATATTGGGGCATGCCTCGGTCCCATCGGTTCACCTCCCCATGCCAGGGCTCCGCGATCAGTCCGGCGAGGGCGCTGAGTTCTTCCCGTGCCAGACGAATCAGCGAGGCGTCATCGCCCGTCATCACCTGCTCACGTCCGACCCCGCCGAGATAACATCGAACGAGGGTGTGTTGGGGAGCGGCTCGATCGGGCCATTTGGACGAGGTCCAGGTCGCCGCCAGCAAGGCGCGTTGTTCCACGCGGGGCACCACGAATCCAAACCCCTGCACCCAGCGGGCCACGTGATCCGCCTGGTAGGCCAACGAGATCGTTGCGGTGGTCGCATACGGAACCATGCCCAACAGTTCAGCCGCCTCGGGGCTCACGCCTCGGACCAGACCGGCCGTCACGAAAGTCGGAGTGGCGAGCACGACCGCATCAACCGCCAACGAGGCTCCATCATCCAGGATCAGCTCGTACGCCCAGCGGGCGGGGCCTTTCGAGCGGATTCGGAGGGCCTCCACCCTGGTCCCCGCTCTCAGCCGCGCTCCGGCGGTCTCAAGTCGCGCGACCAACGTCTCGACCAGTTCGCAGAGTCCCCCCTTCAACGTCACGAACATCGTATGGGAGCCGGCGGCCGTGTTGGCCCCGGCCTGCCGCTTGGCTCGCTCCCGCAGTATGCCCCTGATCAGACTCCCGTGCTCGCGCTCGAGGTCGAGAAACCGAGGGAACGTAGCGCGCAAGCTCAGTTGCCGCCCGTCTCCCGCATAGATGCCCGCCATCAAGGGCTCGACGACACGGTCGAAGGCTTCCTGTCCCAACCGCCTGGTAAAAAACGACGCCAGCGATTCGTCGCCTCCGGCGTGGCGTCCCGGCAGCAGCAGATCCAAACCCATGCGAGCCACGCCCGGCCAGGACACAATCCCGCTCTTCATGAAAGGCGCGATCTTGGTCGGGACGATCACGACCAGTCCTTCGGGCAACTCCCGGAGCCGTCCGCGAGAGTACACGAAGGTCTTCTTCTGGAACTCGTTCGTGTGGATAATCCGAGGGGTCAGCCCGAGGCGGTCACAGAGCTGCAGTCCCCAGGGTTTTTGAGAGAGAAAGGAATCGGGCCCTGCCTCCAGCACCAGATCGCCCACCCGGCGGGTTCGTATCTTGCCGCCCCACGCCGGCGACTCCTCGATGAGGGTGCAAGCCAGCGGCACGCCGGCGACACGCGCCTCTTCCGTGAGCGTCCAGGCAGCGGTCAACCCAGTGATCCCCCCGCCGACGACTGCCACATGCCGCTGTCTTGTGGAATGAGGATCGGCCACGGACCTCCCTCTTAGGCGGTCCGCGCCGTTTCGTGCTCATGGAGCACGGAGGCGAGCGTTTCGATCAGAGGGCCCGAGGCATTCAGCATCGCGATGCGCTCCAGTCGCATCCCCCGAGCGACCGCGAAGGCCTTGAACTGGATATCCACATCGTAGAGCACTTCCAGATGATCGGAGATGAACCCGATCGGCGCGACCAGCACATGCCGGTGTCCCTCGGTCTGCAAGGACTCCAGGGTCTCCTCAACCGTCGGGCCGAGCCAGGGCTCATCAGAGCGCCCCTGGCTCTGAAAGGCAAACCGCGCCTCCGGCTTCCCCAAGAGTCGGCACACGGCGTCAACGGTGGCCCGGACTTCGTCAGGATAGGGGTCCTTCATCTGGAGAATGCGCTCCGGCAGGCTGTGGGCCGTGAACAAGAGCGGAACCTCGGCCCGAACCTCAGCCGGAAATTTCTGCAGGGCCTGCGTCACGTTGTCCACAATCGCCTGGATCAGTAAGGGATGGACATGCCAGCTTTGGACGAACGTCACCGGAAAGTCCCCGCCGAGCCGGGCCCGGGCTTCTTCCACTTTCTTCATGTAGGCTCCGATGCTCAGGGACGAATACTGCGGGGCCATGCACAGGCCGATCAATCGCTCCGGACCATCATCCATCACGTCGCTGTAAGTGTCCGCAATGAAGGGGATCCAATGCCGCAATCCGACATAGACCCGGTATCGTTCCCCCCCCGGCCCATTGAGTCGCTGTTCAAGCTGTTGCGCGACGGCCCGAGTGATCTCCAGCACGGGAGATTTTCCGCCGGTCATCCGATACCGCTCCCGGATCTCCTCCACGAATTCGGGCGAGGTCGGACGCCCCCCTCGCACCTCGCGGAGATAGGGCTCGATGCTCTCGAGCCGATCCGGCCCCCCCATGGCCATCAGCATCACCGCGATCGGTCGTTGCGGACCCGGCATAACGCGCACCTCGTGAAGCGTGAAGCGTCGTTCGTGGAAACAAGGAAGAGCGCTATTTTCTCAAAACAACGCTTCACGTTTCACGCTTCACGCACGACGTTCGCTTATCGCTGACTCAGTGTGTGCACCATGTCGACGGCAGCGGCCACCGACTCGACCGGCGTGTTGGGCAAGATGCCGTGTCCCAGATTGAAGATATGCCCGGGACGCCCGCCGACCCGGCGAAGAATGTCTTCGACCCTCCGCTCAATTTCATGCCGCGGACCGAACAGCGCCACCGGATCGAGGTTGCCTTGCACGGCCACATCGTGCCCGACTCGATCCCAGGCCTCGTCCAACTGCATGCGCCAATCCACGCCGATGACATCCCCGCCGGCCTTGCGCATCAGCCCCAGGAGGGCGCCCGTCCCGGTGCCGAAATGGATCATCGGCACGCCTTCCCCCATGAGCCCCTCGAAGAGCACCTGCATATGCGGCAGGACATATTCCGCGTAATCATTGGGCGAGAGACAGCCCACCCAGCTATCGAACACCTGGATGGCCTGCGCGCCCGCCTTGATCTGACGGCGGAGATACCCAGTCACCATGCGAGCCAACTTGTCCATCAGGCGATGCCAGCTTTCCGGCTCCCCGTACATCAGTTGCTTGGTGGCCACGTAGTTCCGCGATCCTCCCCCCTCGATGGCATAGCTGGCGAGCGTGAAGGGCGCCCCGGCAAACCCGATGAGAGGGACCCGTCCCTCAAGCGCTCGTCGCGCCTGCTGAATCGCGTCGTAGACATAGTGCAACTCGTCCCCATCGGTCACCCGGAGACGATCGATCCCCTCACGGTCCCGGATCGGGCGGTGGATCACCGGTCCCTCCCCTTCCTCGAATGAAAAGGGAATGCCCATCGGGTCCAGCGGGAGGAGAATGTCTGCGAAAATAATGGCCGCATCCAGCGGGAATCGGTCGATCGGTTGCAGCGTGACCTGCGCCGCCAGCTCGGGAGTCTTGCAGACGTCCAGGATGGAATGTGTCGAGCGGACCGCTTGATACTCCTGCATGTAGCGTCCCGCCTGCCGCATGAACCAGACCGGCGTGCAGTCCACCGGTTCCCGTCGGCACGCTTTCAGAAATCGATCATTCATAGAACCGACGATTGTAGGGGTCCCATGACAGGGCTGTCAATTGCTGATCGATCCCCTGTCAGCGGCGCACCGATCCGTGTAGGATGGGCGCGCGGGACGGCCTCACAGGACAGGTGCTGATTCGTCTGTCCCGACACCTCTATGGCTGCGCAGACGGATGCCCCCACGCTCGTCATTCTCGGAACCGGCTACACGGGCCGGGTCATCTATCGGCTCGCAGCCGCATCCCGACGGACCATTCGCCTCTCGAGTCGGACTCCTGAACGCAGCCTTGCCGACGTCCCCGCATCTGTGCAGCTTGGCTTCAATCTGACGGACCCGACCACGTGGGCGACGATCCCGGATCAGGCCGAGGTGATCGTCACCTTTCCAGTCCAGCCGATCGAGCAGGTGGAGGCCTTCGCGAAACAGGTCGGACCACGGATTCGCCGGCTGGTCATCCTCGGCAGTGCGTCGGCCTACGACCGAGCGCCGGAGATCATGCGGGGCGAGTGGGTGACCGAACAGTCTCCCCTCGACCTGTCCATCCCCCGTGTGGAAGGAGAGGAATATCTGCGCCGGCAACTCGGCGCCATCGTCCTCCGCGTCACGGGCATCTACGGTCCAGGGCGGAATCCGCTCAATTGGATCAGGCGGGGCCGCGTGCCCTACTCATCGAGAATCGTGAATCTGGTCCACGTGGACGATCTCGCGTCAGCCTGCCTGCTGGCGATCGATCGAGGACTGCCGGGTGAGGCCTACAACGTCAGCGACGGCACGC
>SWDL01000382.1 GCA_005116795.1 Nitrospira sp.
GGCGGTAAGGTCGCGGCCCAGCCCCCCGACCATCCCCACCGCCATCGCCAGCCCCAGCGCCAACATCTGAATGTGTCGTGTGGTTTCCATGGCACCCTCCTTGAGAAAGTGCGACGTGGTTCTTCATTCGGTTTGATCGCTTGATGGTCTCACGCTCCCTGAGAGCAAGCGTAATGCATATGCGGCGGCCTCCGACCTGAGCCCCCTATAAGGATCACCGAGGCGGACGGCGGCCGACCCGTCTCGTGTGAATCGGGGCAACGCGAAGAAATACAAGCCCATCGGGAAGGGAGAGAGAATACTGGATATCGAACGGCCTCTGCGCAGCGTCGCTTCGCTGAATAGGTGGATGGTTGGGCTGCGCTGCCCAGATTGGGCGCCATGAACAACGGTTCAGTCGCTATGAAGAGCGGTTCACAGATTTACGCCGGCTCTCTTATTGTGCTGGTCTTTCCGCCCGCGGCTCAGTGTTTCAGATTCTTCCTCCAAGTGCTTGATTAGCGGCCTCCTTCCTCAGGATTGAGACACTCGCTTCTCCGTCTTCCGAAGCACACATGGCGCTGGCACGCGGCTTGATCTACGAAGCTGCAGTCGATGCTGGATGGGATGAACCCCTATCGATGCATTCCCAAACGGATAAACAATGGGAGGCGCTCATGATCACGGCTTGTGAGATCCAAGAGATGTATCGTCCGGCGGCCGTCGACTTTTGGAGATATCCAGCGACACAGCATCTCGTGCGCGGCGGCCTCTCCGAACAAGAAGTCCGTACCTTTATCGCCAATGTCTTTCGGACCCATTTCACTTCCCCGCACATTTTGGCCTTTCTCTATTCGTCGATGCCCTCTCACACCTCGGGGCTGCTCAGAAACAACCTCCTCGAAGAGCTTGGACTGACGGGTGATGGGCCCGCTCACCCACTCCTGCTCCTGGACCTGGCCGAAGGCGCAGGGTTCACCAAGGCAGAACTGTTTCAGCTGATGGGCGAGTCTCACGACCACATAAGACGGGTCTGTTCGGGACCTCTCCCGTTTCCCACGTTACAAGCCTTTTACTTGTCGGTGTTGCTCGAAACCGAGGCCTTCGAATTCCTGCTGTCTCGATATGCAGGCCCTCTCGGCGCGGCACTGCACACGCGGTACGGGCTGACCAGGCAGGCGGTGTGCTGGTTCGACCTCCATGCGGAAGCGGACATACGCCACGCCGAGGAAGGGTTGCAAGTACTCGCCGACTTCCTGGCCTTCTACCGGATCGGCCCAGACGAATTCGAGAAGACGCGCCGGGCCACGTTCCAGGCCAACGTCTTTCTCCAACGGGACTTCCCTGAAGCGCTCAGCGCGACGCCCACGCCTAAGCTTGCGGAGACTCCGCTATGCGGCTCATGACCATCGCCATCTATCGACTGTGTATTCCATTCACGCGGCCGTTTCGCCACGCGCGATGTCATCGGCATGCGAGTGACGCCGTGATTGTTCGGCTCGAAGATCGCGATGGCGTACGCGGCTATGGTGAAGGACTGGCGAGGCCTTATGTGACCGGAGAGGGGGTCTCTGCCATGATTCGATTCATCAACACCCGCCTCGCGCCGGCCTTGTTTGAATTGGACTTCGATGTCCACGATGACCCTTTTGAATGGGTACAACAGATAGGGGCGAAACGGGCTGCCGGCCGTTGCACGCAGACAGGCGTCGTCGCCTGGCACGCGGCGCATTGCGCCGTGGAGTTGGCACTGTTGGACTGGGCACTCCGTCGCACAGACAGAGCCCTCACCGATTATCTCCCGCCGGCGCGGACTCATGTGACGTACAGCGGAGTGATTTCCGCCGATTCACCGGAGGATGCCGCCTCGCTTGCAAGACGGTTTGTGACCTTCGGCATCACCCGTCTCAAGGTCAAGATCGGAACCGAGGGCGACGAAGCGCGACTCCAAGCGATTCGGAACGTCGTCGGTCCATCGTGCGAGCTTCGGGCGGACGCGAACGGGGCGTGGACGGCGGAACAAGCGGTGAGACAGTTGGCCAGGCTTGAGCCGTACCGCTTGACGGGCATCGAGCAGCCGGTGGCCGCCGGTGACATCGCGGGAATGTGCCGCGTCAAACGAGAATCCGGGATTCCGGTGGCGGCGGACGAATCCCTTGTGACACGGGACCATGCGCTGAACCTGGCCCGCAGGCAGGCGTGCGATCTGTTCAACATTCGGATCTCGAAGTGCGGGGGCATAGCTCGTTCCCTGGACATCGCGGCAATCGCTCGGACATATGGAATAGGAATGCAGGTCGGCGCCCAGGTAGGCGAGACCGCCCTCCTCTCTGCGGCGGGCCGGCACCTGGCGGCCTCTCTGCCGGAGGTCGCCTACGTCGAGGGATCCTTCGGCACCAGACTGCTCTCGGAAGACATCGCTGAGGACAATCCGGCGTTCGGGTTCGGCGGAGAGGCGCCAGTCCTGCCTGGCATAGGGTTAGGGGTGACGGTAGACGAACGTGCATTGGACCGTTTCGCGGTCCAAACGATCGTCTTGAATCGATAGGTGCGAGATGTTCGTGCCCTATGCCTTGGCATTCATCGGTCGGCGGCTTTGGCGCCAATTTGATTCATTGACGTTCACCCCGCGTGCCACGCAAGAGCAATGGCTCATGTCACTACTGCGCAGGAACCAGGACACCCTGTTCGGACGCACCCACAGCTTCGGCAGGATCCGGTCAGTGGAGGATTACCGTGCTTCGGTCCAGCCCGCTGATTATGAGGCCGTTCGCCCCTATGTCCGGGCGATCATCGAAGGAAGACAGCGTGTCTTAACCGCCGAGGCTCCGTTCATGTTCAATCTGACGAGCGGGACGACGGAGAGGCCGAAACTGATTCCCGTCACCCGATCTGCCGCGGCCATGAACGCGTGTTTGACCACGCTCTGGTTGTATCGAACACTGGTGGATCATCCGGATCTCTTGGCCGGCCCTTTTCTCTTCTTAGCCGGTGCTCCGGTGGAAGGGCATACGCCAGGTGGTCTTCCTTACGGGGCGGCGACCGGTCTTGCCCTCGCATCCGCTCCCTGGTTACTGAAGCGACAGCACGTGATCCCCGGTGCGGTCCTCGAGATCACAGACTACGACACCAAGTATTACCTCACCATGCGCCTGGCGCTGGAACACCGCCTGTCGTTTATTGTCACGCCGAACCCCGGCACCTTGATCCGGCTGGCAGAAACGGCCGATACGCGAAAAGAGGAGATGATCCGGGACATTCGGGACGGCACGTTGTCCGACTGCCTGGACCTCGGCGCCGCCGTTCTTGAACGCGTGAAAGGCCGACTCAAGCCGAACGCCCGGCGCGCATCTGAACTCGCCCACTGCGTTGAGGAATACGACGCCCTTCGACCTCAAGACTACTGGCCTGAGCTGCAGGTCATTGGTTGCTGGAAAGGCGGGAGCCTTGGGACTCAGCTGACGAAGCTGGATCGATGGTTCAGCCCCGGCACGCCCGTCCGCGACCTCGGCTACCTGGCAAGCGAAGCCCACGGCTCCCTCCCGATCAGCGACAGCGGCGCGGACGGCGTGCTTGCCCTTGACTCCAATTTCTACGAATTCCTCCCCGAAGAGGATCGAGACAAGGTCAATCCACACATCGTGACTTGTGACGAGCTTGAGACCGGCAAGACGTACTACGTGCTTCTGACCACTCCCGCAGGGCTCTACCGGTATGACATCAACGACGTGGTCAGCGTCACCGGGTATTACCGCAATACTCCGGTCATCGAATTTCTTCGGAAGGGCCGCAGCACATCGATGCCATCTTCCGGTTTCTGCGCCGGCACACAAATCAGCGGGCTCGATTCCTCTTCACGTTCATGGAGTCCCGTCCCGACGGTGCGGTCTCGTTCCATAATGCAACCTGGCTGCTGAACATCTGGCTTAAATGGAAAGGGGAACCTTTTACATGGGGCATCAGGCGAGAGGCACTGGGAGGCTTCCTACGGGACCGAGGTTTCACGCTGCGGGAACTGACGACGTCCGAGAGCCTCCACCCTCGGCACTGCAATGCCGCGAGAACACGGCCTTCAATCGCAAAGGGTGAACTTCTCTGCATGGCTGAGCGAGTCGATCTGCCATCAGCTTTTGTTGAAAGCGAATGCGCTTCATAACACGCGGCGATAGGATACCCCCTCGTCCTCGGCTCTCCCCCTCGCAGTGACTCTCGCACGCAACGCCGAGCGCGATACCTATACCTCCCGCTGCCTGCTCGTCGCCTGAACAGCGGTGCATTTCTTATGAACCGAGATTCATAAGCGTGAAGACCTGATCCCCCTCTCGTTGTCCTGCCTGCCATGCAGTGGCTGCACGTCGAGCCGAGGAATCCTCGCTGAGCCATGGCCGTAGGCGTTTCCACTGCTATCGCAGACACCATGGATCTCCCGGACTAACCGCTGGCACGCGGCTTGCGCAGCCTGCCAATCAGGGCGCATGAGAACAGAACCTTCAAACCTGATGAACGGAGGGGACACCATGAACAGGGCAAACCGATACGTGGTCATGTGCGGGATTTTCGGGTGGCTGTTGCTCAGCCCGTTACACGCGGCAGCGGAATGGTTCGTTGACCTCTATGGCGGTGTGGCATTTCCGGAGCGAACAACGGCCCACTTTGATCAACGGCATCCTGCCCCTGCGACCGGATCTGTGAGCCTCAATATGGGCACAGCGACCACGTTCGGTGCACGGGTGGGCAAGTGGAATGATCTGGTTCCGTTTGGCTTTGCCGTAGACGTTTCATACTTTCAACGGAAAGCTTCCATCGGGACACTCGATGTTGTTCCCATCTCGGCATTGTTCATGGTGCGACTTCCATTGTACCGGAGCGAGAAATTGCCTCAGGGCCAACTCCAGCCCTATTTGGGTATCGGTCCCGGTCTTTTCGTTGCAAACGGATCGATCGCATCCCCCGGTGCCGGCATCGATCCCCTGAGCCAAACGAGAACGGATTTCGGATTTGATGTTCGCACAGGTGTTGCGTGGCAGCTCAAGAAACATCTGGCATTGTTCTCCGAATATCGGTACTCAAATGTGAATCTGAGATTTCTCGACCGTCGATGCCTGGTGGAATCATGTGGGCCGGTTCAGACCGACATTATTAGCGAGACAAAGGTTTCTCTGGGAACGCATCATCTCCTCGTAGGAGTACGATTCTAGGGGAGCAAATCAGGTCCAGTCGCCGCTTGTTGTTTTGAGACCGAACGGACAGAATCTTCAGCACTGATGAAATGAGGGCTCATAGGGACTTGGCCGACCTGGCCTGGATCGACCTCCGGATCTTCCCGCTCTCCGCTTCAAGCTCTTTCCCAAGTTTCCGGCATCGCTATGAACAGGTCCGACTCCACTCTGAACCTGCGTTCATAGCGCCAGCCTCCTATCTCTCTCGCTACCGGCAATGGCAGCCTGCATGAAAGAGGGATTACCAGCGGTTCACCCGGCGTTGGGATCGCCTGCAACGCTCCTGGCACGAGAGATGCTATGTCCTGTGGTTGCGTGTCAGCAACTGAAGCAACAAGGAGGGGCACCGCCATGATGAGCCCAAGTGCAGCACGACCCATATTGTTGCTCGTAGGGTCGTTTGTCTTCGCTGGACAATTCGGGTGCGCTCATACGCCGACAGGGCCCGTGCCAGTGCGAGTGTCCGATGCCGTCAGATCTCAACTCGGCACGATCGGGGTCATGGTACAGCCGCCGGCGCAGGAGACGATGTTCCACGCTCCAGATACCGGGATGGGGGCGAATGCCAAGCGAGGAGCCGGGCTCGGGGCTGCCCAGAGTGCCTACGCGCTGCAACAACCCTTAGGAATCATTGGAATCTTGGCTTTGCCTGTTCTGGCTCCCTCTTTTGCGATGGTCGGTGCGGTCTATGGAGCTGCGGCTTCGGAGCCGGCCGCTCTATGGAGGGATGCAGAATCCGCCTTTCGAACGGAGATCAAAGAGGTGGCCGTGGCGGACGTGGTTCCCAATCACCTGGTATCTTACGCGAAGGAGCACGGCTTTGAAATCCATGTGATTTCCAGGGAAACCATCCAGAACCACATTACGGACTCGCAGTACCGTGCCCTGGCAGAGGAAGGGATCAACACCGTCCTGGAGCTGAGCGAACTCCGCGTCTCACTCGATCCAGCTACTTTCGTGGTGAATCCGCCGCGCCGCCTGTTCACGTCGGCGCGCATCCGGCTCATCCGGACGGCGGACAGCGTCATATTGGATGATCGCACCGTCCTAGATGAATTGGCTGGAACACGGTTGCTCAATGCCTGGACAGTGGGCCACGCACAAGCATTTCGCGAGGAAGTGGGCCAGGCGGCCGAGCGGCTGGCAAAGCAAATTATCGAAGAACTATTCTGGCGTGATCCCCTTGTAGACCGATGCGAGGGATTGCTGATGAGCATCTGTGTTGTCGGCCCCAAACCGCTCTATCCGCCGCTTGCAGTGATTCCGGAAGTCCCTGCTTTGCGTCCGGTACTGCAGTGGGAACCATCCCCTGCACGCGATGTGACGTATGACCTGATGATCTGGCGTGCCGAAGGGCTCGACACGGGGGGGCTGGTCCACATGATCTGGCGTGCGGACTGGCTCAAACCGGGGGTGCTGGTCTATAGCCGAGAGCGCTTAGCCGAATCATCTCACAGGCTCGAAGCCTCGCTCCAGCCTAACACAACCTACCTATGGACCGTTCGCGCGCGATTCTCATCCGAGGGCCGCATAAGAATGGCCCCATGGGGGACAAAGCGTATCCAGGTTCCAGCCTGGATGCATTGGCTCTCCTTGGGCTTAACCAAGCTGGACGAACCGGGAGGAACCTACTTCCCGTTTAGAACTCCCGACAATCTGAGGTGACGACCATGACCCCGACCCTCCGCCTGTTCGCCTGTCTCATCATGCTGACCACGCTCAGCGCCTGCTCGACATCGGGACAGTTGAGCATGATCGCCAAGAGCGGCGTGGATGCAATAACCCTCCTCACATCAGGGCGGGCCTACCAGACGCTTGGCCCGGCCGAAGGCAAGGCCTGCCATTATCTGCTGCTGTTCGTCCCGTTGGGGGACTCCGATATTTCAAAGGCCGTGGATGACGCGCTGGCGCCCTCAGGTGGAGACGCGTTGCTCCATGTGACCACCGAAAAGAAATATGTCACACTGCCATCTTTCGTCTATCTCCTGCCTATCTTCGAACGTACCTGCACAAGCGTGAAGGGAACGGCGGTGAGATTTCAGTAAGGGAGTGACCATGCAAAACATTGCTGTTTCGGTCCTTTTGTTCATTACCCTCTTCGCCTTGGCCGGTTGCGGGACCATCGGGCAGTTGGGGCTTGTGACACGCAGTTCGGTTGAGCCTGAATCGCTCCTCAAGTCCGGCAAGGCCTATCGTGAACTGGGACAGGTATGGGGCAAGGTCTGCAGTTATGGTACGCCGGCCGACAATTTCGCCAAGGTCGTCGATGACGCCTTAGCGCACGTCGGTGGCGACGCCCTGATCAATGTCACGACATCCACCCATCGTTACCCTTACTTATTTCTAAGAGAAAAAGAGATGGGTTCGTGCACGAGAGTGCAAGGCACGGCGATCAAATTTATCGAGGACTCTCCGACCTCGACCTGGCCCGAGAGTAGGATGTCAAACCTCTTTTAACCGCAGACGGATCAAGACCCGACGACGGCCGATGCTTCTGAAGCTCCCCGCAGCAAGCTGCGGGGTATCACAGAACTAAAACATTCGGAGCTGTCGGAGATCTGCGAGGGGTTGCACCTCATCGCCATAGTGGTTGATCACCTTCCCGCCGATGAATATTTACTGCTGACACTTGGACATCAAGTCGTCAATGTTCCTGGCCTGGATGAACTGTGCAGGATTTTCACCGGCAGCCAGTGCCTTGAAATGCGCCTTGCCACAAGCGATCTTTGCGCCTTCCTTGTTGCGTAAATCGTCGGTGAAGAGGCTGCTCTTGGTCTCAACCACGAAGTAAAGACGCTCCGCGCCATCCTTCTCCACCAGCACGGCCCAGTCGGGGTTGTAGGGGCCGCGGGGCGTGGGGACGCGGAACCAGCCAGGGAGCTTGGCATAAACCTTGACCGCCTCGTTCTTCTCCAACTGCTCGGCAAAGGTGCGTTCAGTGTCGGACTGGTAGATCACCTGCTCGTGGACAGACTTGTTGGCGTCGATCATGGACTTGAGGTAGCCGCTTAGCTCTTCCGTCTCGAAGAGTTGCTGGGCATAGTATTCTTCTGCGCCAATGCGCTGGTATTTGATGCCGTCCACGAGGGCGAGGCGCTTGGCGCGGTTGATGATCTCCGCGGCGAGTTCGATGAACTGCTGCGGGTTGCGCTTGAAATCATCGAGCCTGCCGCTTTCCACGAGGATGCGGTGGATGCTGCGGCGAGTGAGCTGGGTCTTGTCCTGGAGGTCGGTGAGGATGTCGGGCAGCTCGATGTCGCCTTCGTCGAGGATCACGGGGGGTGAGGTGGCCGTCTC
>SWDL01000049.1 GCA_005116795.1 Nitrospira sp.
CCTGGCTCTCCTCGAGGCGCCGGCCCAGCCGATACCGGCGATCACTGATCGCGAGCACCCCACCCAAGGCCATCATCAAACAACCGCCCCAGATCCAGTCGATGAAGGGTTTGTGGTAGAGCCGGACGCTCCAGGCGCCGCCCTCGAGCGGTTGGCCCAGGGAGACATACAGGTCACGCAGCCATCCCGTGTCGATGGCGGCTTCGGTCATCGCCTGGTTTTGGACCGTGTAGAGCCGCTTTTCGGGATACATGACGGTGACGTCGCGGCCATCCCGGCTCACATGGAACGTGCCCCGCGCCGCGAGATAGTTCGGCCCCTTCACCTCCTGCACGCCGTCAAATCGGAAGGTATAGCGGCCGACCGTGGCGCGGTCCCCCACGTCCATCCGTAGGTCTCTCTCGACCTCGTAGCCTTTCACCATGGTCACGCCGACGACGAACACGGCCACGCCGCAATGGGCCAGCAGCATGCCCCAATAGGATCTCGGCACCGTGGCTAAGCGCGTGATGAGGGCTTGGCCCTCAAGGCGGGTCAGGCGTTCACGCAGGTTGACCACGGCCGTCGTCGCAATCCAGAGGGCCAGCAGCAAGCCCAGGCTGAGCAGCGGCGTCCATTTGCCGAGGATGAAGGGAAGCGCCAGCGCGGTCACGAGGCTGACGGCGAAGGCCCACCGCAACCGGGTCGCGAGGTTCGGCAGATCCGCCTTCTTCCATTGGCACAGGGGGCCGATCCCCATCAGAAAGATGGCGGGCGTCATGAGCGGCACAAAGACTGAGTCGAAGTAGGGGGGGCCGACAGAGAGTTTCCCAAGGTCCAGTGCGTCCAGGAAGAGGGGATACAAGGTCCCCAGGAGCACCGATCCCATGGCCACCACCAGCAGCACATTGTTGGCCAGCAGCATCGATTCCCGGGACGCCAGGGCGAATCCCCCGCCCAGCCCGACACGCGGGGCTCGCCAGGCATAGAGAATCAACGACCCGCCGATGACGATCGCGAGGAATACGAGAATGAAGAGTCCGCGCTTCGGATCGGTGGCGAAGGCATGCACCGAGGTCAGGACGCCGGACCGGACCAAGAAGGTCCCGAGCAGGCTGAGTGAGAAGGCCAGGATGGCCAGGAGCACGGTCCAGACTTTGAAGCCGCCCCGCTTATCCGTGACCGCCAGCGAGTGGATCAACGCGGTCCCGGCCAACCAGGGCATGAAGGAGGCGTTCTCGACCGGATCCCAGAACCACCACCCGCCCCACCACCCGCCCCACCCCAGCTCATAGTAGGCCCAGCCGCTGCCCAAGGCGATCCCGACCGTGAGGAAGCACCAGGCGACGGTGGTCCAGGGGCGGGACCATCGCGCCCAGGCCGCGTCCAGATTGCCTCCCAACAACGCGGCGATCGCAAACGAAAACGCCACGGAGAATCCGACGTATCCCATATACAGCATGGGCGGATGCAGGACCATCCCGGGATCTTGCAGAAGGGGATTCAGATCGCGGCCATCCACCGCCGCCGGGATCAACCGCTCGAACGGGTTGGACACCGTGAGCATGAACAGGAGAAATCCGAGACTGACCAAACCCATGACGCCGAGAATGCGCGCGCGCATCGCCTCGGGCAACTGTGATGAGAAGAGCGTCACGGCCACCATCCACAGGCTCAGGATCAGGGTCCATAATAGAAGCGAGCCTTCGTGGGCGCCCCAAATGGCGGCGAGGCGGTACTGGAGGGGAAGCTGGGAGTTGGCGTTGGTCGCGACATAGAGGACGGAGAAGTCTTTGGCAGCGAAGGCATACCCGAGGCAGCAGAAGGCCGTCAGCACCAGGATAAACTGCACGCGCGCCGCAGGCCTCGCGACGGCCATGAACGAGACGTTCCCCGAGGCGGCGCCGAGAATCGGCACGATGCCCTGCACGGTTGTGACGCAGAGAGCCAGGATCAAGGCGAAGTGACCGATTTCAGGAATCATGTTGGGATCCTAACGTGGGGTGACGACGAGGGTGTTGCTGCTTTGTGCTCCAGCGGCTTTGGCCTTGGCCAGCGCCTCGGCCGCTTCCGGCGGCATATAGTTTTCATCGTGCTTGGCCAAGACTTCACTGGCGACGAAGAGACCGTCGGCGCCGACCTGGCCTTGGGCGACGGCGCCCTTTCCCTCTTTGAACAAGTCGGGGAGAATGCCCTTGTACACCACCGGCACGCGCTGGACCGTGTCCGTCACCACGAAACGGACGGTCAAGCCGTCGGGCTCGCGCGCCAAGGTCCCGGATTCAACCAATCCGCCGATGCGAAAGCTGCGGCCTTGCGGCACCTCGCCGTTGGCGACCTGGGTCGGCGTGAAGAAGAAGACGAGGTTGCTTCGGAACGCATTCAAGACCAAGGCCACCGCCATCCCCAGCGCCACCAGGCCGAGGCCGATGAGGACAAACCGTGTGTGTCGGGGTTTCATGGTCATACGTCCGTCCTCGCGAGGGGCGCCGGAATATCTCCGACCGCGGCGGCATGCCGCCGCCGTAATGCGAGCACTTCCCCTACCATGCTGAGCATCGTGACTCCAAACGAAATCCACACATAGAGGCCGTATCCTCCCATCGCGAGAAACTCAGACCAGCTTCCCCACCTCATGAGCGCGCCTCCACCGCTGCGTGGCCGGCGGAGAGCCGGCTCCACGATGACTGGCGGTCCCGCTCGAGGATCATGCAGCGCATCCGCGCCAGCACGACCGCCAGGCTGTAGAGCCAGAACCCAAGGGTCATGAGCAGCATCGCGGTCAGCATCGTGGCGGCCATCTTGGGCGCGGCCGTGACACTCACGGAAGCGCCTTGATGGAGCGTGTTCCACCAGCGCACAGAGAAATAGATGATCGGAACATTCACCACGCCGACGACGGCGAAGAGGGCGCCGGCGCGATCGGCCCGGCGGGGATCATCAATCGAGGCGCACAACAACATGACGCCGGCATAGAGAAACAATAAGATGAGTTCCGATGTCAGCCTTGCATCCCACACCCACCACGCTCCCCAGGTCGGTTTGCCCCACATGGCTCCCGTCAGGAGCGCCAGGAACGTAAACATGGCCCCGGTGGGGGCGATAGCCTGCGCCATCATGAACGACGGGCGCGCATTCAAGCCCA
>SWDL01000141.1 GCA_005116795.1 Nitrospira sp.
CCAAGGCCGCCTCGTGAATCTCCGCCGGCAGGTCCGTGCATCGCCGGACCAGCTCAGGGACCGGCATCGTGGACACGAGCGACTGATAGTGCTCGACCCGGCCATCCTGGAAGACGGCCTTCCGGCGCCGCGTGTCGACCTCGACCAGTTCACAGCCATAGGTCGGCGCGGAGACACGCGCAAGAAAGGCGTTGGGCAAGGCGCCGATTCCCCCGGTTGCCGGATATAAGAAGGAGGGGTTGTACCCGAAGGCCTTGTCCTTGATCCCCAAGGCCCCGTTCACCACGTCCTTCACCTCCGGCTTCGGCACCAGCCAGGAGACCCAGTCGGACGTCAGTTCATCGAGCGACACTTGCCAAAGTTTCTCGTTGAAGGGCCGCATGAAGTGTTTGGCGATGCCTTCGCCGAGATTCTCCTGAATCCACTGTGTGAACGACCGGTCTTCGGATGGGACCGATGCCGTAGGCGGAGCCAGCGTGGCGATGAAGCCCATCAGGCAGTCCCGCACCACCTCGGGCGGCAACCCGTACGTATTCACCTGGAAGGGATACTCCGTGTAGGTCCGGTGCGAGTAGATAAAGGAGCGGCGGCCGTGGCGGGCCAACTGCCCGGCCATGAGACCCTCCACCAGCTCCTTGATGACCGGCTGCCGGAAGTGGAGCAGGTGCCCCGTGAAGTCGAACGTGAAGCCGTCTTTCTGATACGACCGGCAGAGCCCCCCGGCTTCCTTCTCCTTCTCATAGAGACGATAGACCGGTCCGCGCAGATGGTAGGCGGTGCTCAGCCCGGCCAGCCCTGCTCCCACGATCAGAATCATCGGTGTCCGTCGCCTCCCTCGTGCGCCACCGCCTCACGAAGCACGGGCGCCGTGGCCCGACGGACCTCCACTCGCTGCAACAAGAATGTCAGCGCCACGAAGGCCCCACTCGTGAGCCCGATCAGCATGAGCGCCGTCCGCTCGTCGACCGACATGACGGTCAGCCCGACCCCACCCATCACCGCGCAGCCCACATAGCTGACGACCACGACCTGCGGGACCGTCATCCCCCAGTGCCGCAGGCGGATCGCCATGTGATCGGGGCTCCCCATGAGAATCGGCAGGCCGCGGAGAAAACGAATGTACATCACGAACAGCGTGTCGAAGATCGGAACTCCCAGAATCAGGACCGGCGTGATGAGCGCGACTTGATGGCTGCCGCGGTACTGGCCGATCATCGCCAAGGCTCCCAGCATCAGGCCAAGAAAGAGCGATCCCGCATCCCCCAGATAGATTTTCGCCGGGTGAAAGTTATGGCGAAGGAATCCCAGGAGACTGCCGACCAAGGCCGTCAGCATGAAGGCGATCGTGGTATCGCCGTTCATCAGCGCCACCGCTAAGAGAAACACGGCGCTGACCAGCCCCACCCCGGCGGACAGTCCATCCATGATGTCGAGCAAGTTAAAGGCGTTGATGAGCCCGATCATCCAGAACACCGTCAGCGCCAGGTCCACCCATTCGGGCAAGGCGGCGATCTCAATCCGAATGCCGCTTTTGATCAACACGAAGACCGCCAGAAACTGCCCCGCCAGCTTGGTCCCCGGAGAGAGCACCCCGAAATCATCGATGAGTCCCAACATCATGACCAGCGTGCCCGCCAGCACAATGCCCAGCACGTCATGGCGGAATTCGAACGTGAAGGCCAAACTGACCAGAAAGGCCAGGTAGACGGCCAGCCCCCCGAGATAGGGCACCGGTTCCCGCTGATGCTTCAGACGGCCGTCCGGGCGATCGACGATCCCGTACTTCAAAGCGGCGCGACGGGCCAACCCGACACCGGACAGGGACAGGACGAAGGCCAGACCGAATGTCAGCCCCAGTAAAATCATGCGGCCTTCACCGTAGCGCCGGGGGCAGCGCCGCTCGCCCGCGCC
>SWDL01000050.1 GCA_005116795.1 Nitrospira sp.
CCCTGGTCGCCCAGGGTGTCGATGTCATCGATTTTGCTTCCGGCGAACCGGACTTCGACACCCCCGACCACGCCAAGGCGGCCGCCGAAGCCGCGATCCGAACCGGCTTTACAAAATATACGCCGTCCTCAGGGACCGACGAACTTCGGCACGCCATCGCCAAGAAACTCGAGGCGGACCACGGCCTTCGCTACGACAAGTCGCAAATTCTCGTCTCCTGCGGCGCCAAGCACAGCCTCTACAATCTGGCGGAAGCCTTCTATGAGGCGGGCGACGAGGTGATCATCCCGACGCCCTACTGGGTGTCCTACTCGGACCAGGTGCTCCTCAACGACGCCACGCCGGTGTTCCTCCCCACCGTCGAGGAGGAAGGCTACGCGATCGCGCGCACGCGACTCGAGTCGGTGATCACCCCGCGGAGCAAGGCCATTATCGTGAACAGCCCGTGCAACCCCACCGGCGCCATGTACGACCGCGCGACGCTCGAGGTGATCGCCGACGTGGCGCTCCGTCACGATCTCTTGATCGTGTCCGATGAGATCTACGAGAAGATCTGTTACGACGGCATCACCCAGACGAGCATCGCCAGCCTGAGCCCGGACGTGTGCGCCCGCACCGTCGTGATCAACGGCGTCTCCAAAGCCTACGCCATGACCGGCTGGCGGATCGGCTATGCCGCGGGACCCAAAGATCTCCTCACCGCGATGGCCAATATTCAGAGCCAAAGCACGTCGAATGCCACCTCCATTTCGCAGAAAGCCGCCGTCGCGGCGATCAACGCCGGCGATGAATTTCCCAGTCGGATGGTCAAAGAGTTCGACCGGCGGCGTCGGTTGATGGTCCAGCGGCTCAATCAGATGCCGGGCGTCCGTTGTCGGCTCCCGCAGGGCGCCTTCTATGCCTTCCCCAATGTCAGCGGGGTATTCCACCGACGCGGCCCGCAGGGACCGCTCACCACGCCCACCGACGTGGCCACCTACCTGCTCACGGAGGCTCGGATCGCGGCCATCCCCGGTGAGCCGTTCGGCAGCTCGGCCCACGTGCGCCTCTCCTATGCCACCAGCTATGAGGCGGTCGCCACCGGGATGGATCGGATGGAGGCGGCGCTCCGCAAACTCAGCTAGGCCCCGCAGCAGCCCGCCGACAGGATGGCCGTTTCTGAACCCAGCTCTCAGTGGGTCAACGGATTGGGCGCGGGATAGAAACAAGACGAGAGGAAGATGCCGTATGCCGGTATACGAATATCTCTGTCAGAGTTGTCAGCACCGATTTGAAATAAAACAACGGATGAGCGATCCCCCGCTCACGGCCTGCGAACGCTGCGGCCAGCCGGTCAGCAAGCTCATCTCTCCGCCTGCCATCATGTTCAAGGGCAGCGGCTGGTACGTGACGGATTACTCCGACAAGATGAAACCGACAGAGAAGAGCGAGAGCCAGACAGGAGACCCGGCCAAGCCCAAAGAAGGGGGCGCCGATTCTGCGAAACCTGGGGGCACCGAGCCCAGCGCCACAAGCGCGGCCGCGAGCGGATCGTCTTCCAGTTCGCCGACGCCCGCGGCCTCTAGCTCATCGACAAGTTCGACGCCCTCAGCCAAACCCAGTTCAACCTAGGCGGCGCGGCCAGGTTTTTTCTTAGCCGCAGGCTTTGGACTTTTCGCCGGAGCGGGCTTCTTGCCCGTGGCCGCCTTGTTCAGCTTTTCCTGAAACGTCTGCACCTGGGCTTCCAACCCCGAGATCCGTGTCGTCATATGTTGATTTTCCCGCCCGAGTGCCTCGATCCGCACCTGGAGTTCATCCTTCAGTTTCGTGGTTTCCGAAAGCTGGCTCTCCAGCTTGGCGCGCTCGGTCGTCGCGGTTTGCAGGTCGGTCCGAAGTTGTTCGATTTGCACCTGCAAGGCCGGCGGCCAATAGTCGCAGCCGCTTACCGTCAGCGCGAGCGCGATCAGGCTCCCCCATCTTGCTGCCGTGCGCCAATACCCAGTGTTCATACGGTTCATACGCCGTTTCCCCTCCTTGTAGTGTGTGCGTTCCCGATGGCCTAATCCGTTAGGACGTACTCTTCCTGGTTCTGTCGGTCATGTGCCCACGATTATGACAAGGACTCCCCGAACCTGGCAAGCGTTTCCCGCAAGCGCTCCGCGGACACGGCCCCTTCCCGCAGCAGGCGGGGTCGCCCCGTCAGATCGACCAGGGTCGACGGCGGTCCGCCCGCCGTCGGTCCGGCATCGAGCAGCAAGTCGAGATGGGCCCCATAGGCTCGCGTCACCTCCTCAGGCGCGCAAGCCGGCGCGTCCCCGGATCGATTCGCGCTGGTTCCGGTCAGCGGCCCCGTGGCGTCAAGGATTGACCGAAGGTCTCGGCAAGCCGACCACCGGAGCCCGATGGTGTCGGTTCCAGCGGTCAAGAGAGCCGGCAGTCCGGAAACGGCGGGCAGGACAATCGTCAATGGCCCCGGCCAGAAGTGGTCCATCAAGGCGCGAGCGGCCGGAGGAACATGCCGGGCGAACCCGGCCACCTGGTGGCCGTCTGCGAGCAGAACAAGGATGGGCTTGCCGGTCGGACGACCCTTCAGCGCACAGACACGCTCCACGGCCGTCCCATTCCACGGATCAGCCCCGAAGGCATAGAAACTTTCAGTCGGCATGGCAATCACGCCGCCCCGGCGAACGACGGCCCCCGCCTCCCGACAGACTTCAGCCATCGTCTCGGCAGCCACCCGGCGGGTCGGTACCATCGTGAGCGGCATGGATTAGGCGCTCCCTGGTCGGGTCGTCGCCATCGCCCGATGACCGATGTCGGCGCGAAAATGGCATCCGTCGAAGGTAATTCCCTGCGCCACGCGGTAGGCCGCGGCGCGCGCCTCCTGAAAATCAAGCCCGATCCCGGTGACGCCCATCACGCGCCCGCCCGCCGTCACAAGCCGGCCGCCCACCCGCTTGGTCCCGGCGTGAAACACGACCACGCACTGGGTCGGATCCTGGGGCGGCACTCCCACGATGGGGATGCCGTGCTGATACGTGCCGGGATACCCGCCGGAGGCCAGGACCACGCACACCGCCGCGGCTGCCTTCCAGCTCACCGTGAGTTGGTCCAGCCGGTGCTCGACGACGGCCTCAATGACATCAAGAAGATCCGTGTCCAGCAACGGCAATACGACTTGCGTTTCAGGGTCGCCGAAGCGGGCATTGAATTCCAGGACATAGGGCTTCCCGTTGACGATCATGAGCCCGGCGTACAACAGGCCCTGATAGGGTCGCCCGGCCTTGGCCATGGCCTCCACGACAGGCACGAGAATTTCACGCTGGACAGTGGCACGCAACGTCGCCGTCGCCACCGGCGCCGGGGCATAGGTCCCCATGCCCCCGGTATTCGGTCCAGTGTCGCCGTCACCCACGCGCTTGTGATCCTGCGCCGCGACCATCGGCACCACGGTCTTGCCGTCGGTGAAGGCCATGATGGTCACTTCCTCGCCGTCCAGAAATTCTTCG
>SWDL01000051.1 GCA_005116795.1 Nitrospira sp.
TTGGCAGAGCACGGCGTAGTCGATGTCGAGCGGCAGATCCGGCGGCTGTTTGTAGTGCTGTTGAATGGACGCGGTGAGCAGATCGATGTACCCGCCGAATTTTCGCCCCTTGCCGATGGCGAAGGGATTCGCCGTTTCCACTTGGGGCTGCGGTCGGGCCGCGTCGGCCTTGACCGGTTCCGGCGGCGGGGGGGCGGCTTCCGGTGGCGGCGGCGCCTCGGCCGGCTTCGGCGGCGGAGGGGGCGGCGGTTCCTCTTTCGGCGGTTCCGGCTCCGGCGGAGGCGGGGCTTCCTCCTTCTGCTTGTTCATGTTTAATTTGTAGACGCGGATGATCTCCTTGCCGAAATCGGTGGTCGAGAGCCAATAGAGCCCCGCCCCCATGGCCACATGCACCACCGCCACATAGACCAGCGTGGTCCCCAGCTTGCTTTTCTTTTTCTCGAATCCCTTGTAGCCGCTCATGGCGATGAATCAGTGAAAAGTGAGGAGTGAAATGGCAGAAGTGAGAAGTGTTCACTTCCCCTACTGCCCTTCTCCCATCGGCTTCGTCGCAATCGCCAGGTCCTCGATCGGGATTCGTTGGAGGACGTCGATGACCGCGACCACGTGCTTATACTCGACGCCGGCGTCGCCCCTCAGCACGAGCGGCAGCTTGCCGCCCTTGGCCGTCTTGAGATCCCGAAGCAGCTTTTCGAGCTCAGAGACTCGCACCCGCTCTTCATCGAGATAGATCTCGCCGCTCTTCTTGACCGAGATCGTGCGCGTCGTCGTCTCCATCTCCGTTTCGTGCGGCGTGGACTCCGGCAATTTGAGCTCAATCCCCTGCACCATGGCGGTGGTCGTGATGATGAAGATGACGAGCAGCACCCACGCCAGGTCGAGCAAGGGAGTGATGTTGATGTCCGCCACGGCTCCGTGGCCTTTTCGTGAGAATCGTCGCATCTTTTGCCTCGCGGAGAGAAAGGTAATTGAGTTTTTGCTCAATTACTTGGTTACTCCATCACGCATTTCCCCGGTTACTCGATTACTCAGTTACTTCCTTCCCACAATCAATGCGCTTCCGCGCTCATCTCCGGTTCGTCGCCCCCGCCCCGGCCGAAGCTCAGGGCCTGCTCGTCCAGACTGTCCCAATCTTTCGGTCGCAAATACTCGGTGGCGATCACGGTTTCGATGTGCGCGCCGAAGTTGTCCAACTCCATCGTAATGGCCTTGGTCTTGGTGACCAGAAAGTTGTAGCAAAACAGGGAGGGGATCGCGACCATGAGCCCGGCCACCGTGGCGATCAGCGCGGACGCGACGCCCGGCGCCATGGTGGCCAGGGTCGCCTGCTGCGCGCGGCCGATCCCCGAGAAGGTATCCATGACGCCCCAGACAGTGCCGAGCAGTCCGATGAAGGGCCCCCCGCTGATGGCGGTGGCCAGCACGATCATGCCGGCCTCCAAACTCACCGCCGCTTCGCCCAGCGCCCGCTCGAGCGAAATTCGCACGGCGCTGAGGCCATGCTGCGGAATCTTCTCGCCCCAGCGGTCCAACTGCGTCTTCAGCTCGTCGATGGCCGCCGTGTACACATCGTGCATGGGCGACCCGGCAAATTGCTTGCCAGATTCATAGATCATCAGCGGGCCGCTGCCGTCCGAATAGGCCTTGAGAAAGCGGCGATTCCACTTTTTGGCCTTGGCGAGCTGCCGGAACTTGTTGATGATGACCGTCCAGCTTACGAGGGAAAACAGCATGAGGACCGTGATGGTGATCTTGCCTTCCAGCGTCGCCTGTTTGAGTGCGAACGCCACTCCGCCCGATGACATGTCCATGATTGGGGTCCTTGGTAATTAAGTGATTGGTAATTGGGTAATTGAGTGAGAGAGTGATCAGTGCTCGGCATTACTTGCCTACGACACAATACGCTTCCCACTTCCTACCCTGACTTCAGACATTATTTTTCGCAGCCCCCTCACTCCTTACGCCTCACCCTTCACTGTTCAGGCTAGTTCACCGCCGGCGCGCTCGCCGTTTGCTTCTCCTTGACGTCCACCTGAATGACGACGCCGGATTTCATGCGGATCGGCTTCTTCGCCAAGGCGCCCTTGCCCGAGCCCGACTTATTGGAGTCGGTCTTGGCCTGGGCTTGGGACTGCTGGGCCGCCGTCTCCTTGACGGACTCCGTGACGGCGTTCGCACTATTGTTCGAGGTAGAGGCCGTGCTGGCCGTCGAGGAGGAAGACGCGGTTACGCCCCCGGTGCTGCCGCTGAGTCCTCCGCCGATCAAACCGCCCGATCCGGTCGCCGCGCCACTGGAAGAGCTACTGCTGGTTGAAAAAGAGAAGGCGCCCTTGAAGCTGTTCGCCGTGTCACCCTTGATATCGCCGGCATCGACCACAATCTGTCCCTCGATCACGCCTCCCTCCAGCGTCAGATCCCTCGCGGCCGAGAGCGTGATCTTGCGTCCCCTGATGCCGGCCGGCGGCACGCGTACGTCCAGGCCGGTCGATCGGGTCCTGATCGTGATGTCGCCCAGCTTCAACGGGGCGACGAAGTCGTCAAAAATTTTCTCGAAGACCGGTTCCCGCTCGGCGACCAGGGCTTCGAGCTGTTTCGCGAAGGCGCTGCCGTCACGCCCCAGAAAATTAAGTTTCACGAACTCTGCGCGGACCGCTTCCATCTGCGGCGTGAAAAATTCAGGGAATCCCAAGGTTTGAAAATCCGGGTCCTTGATGTGGAACGTGAAGATCCCGCTGGACGGCACCTGCGCCGTCGTCTGAACCGTCAATTGCGCGCCGTTTCTGGGATCCAAGACGGGATTTCCATCGCTGTCGAAGAGTAGTTCCTGAAAATTGAACGACACCAGTTCCTTCTTGGATCCGCTTCCCGCGTTGATGCTGCCCTCGGTGGAGGTGATACGGATGTCTCCCCCCTCCGGCGTGTTGGGATCCCCGAAGGTGCCGATCCGGGAGAGATTGACGTCCACGTCGCCCTTCGACCGGATGTCGATGTCTCCACCGCGCAGGGTGACGATCCCTAGCGGAATGTCGGGATCAACCAAGCCTACATTGGTGCCGACGCTGACGGTGCCTCCCACCGGGTCCAGCAGCGACACCTTGCCCGCCTCCACCAGCACGAGCTGTCCTCCGTGCTCGAAGACCATCTTGTCGCCGAACTGAATGGGTTTGCCCTGGCTGAAAAGCGGATTGGCCGGCTTGTCTTCCAGGAGTAACGGCTTGTCGCCCAGGGAGATTTCTCCTTTGATTTCACCGGTAGTCAGCACCCGCTCCTGGCCGGTGAGGACGACCGGCAGGCCGGCGATCTTCACCGACTCCTCCAGCGCCAGAACCACGTGCGTCTCCACCACGTCGCCCCGAAGCATGGAGGTCGTGCCGATCTCCGAAAAGGTGCGCTGCGCCGTATTCTTCGGCACCGGCGATCCGGGTGGGAGCGAATAGACTGTTCTCACATGAAGTTCCCGCTGCCCGTTCACCAGCTTCTCCGTGGCCTGCGCCAGGAGCGGGGTGGCGTCGAGGTCCGCCACCGAGACTCCTCCGGCATCCACCACCGGCTTCTTCCCCAGGCCATGGATGGAAATCCTCGAGCCGTTGGCGGTGGCGATGCGAGAGCGGGTCAGATCGAGATTCCGGCCGACTCCAACGTCTACCACGCCGCGCGTGTCGGTGCCGGTCCCCCCAGCCAGAGTGAGTCTGCTCACGATACCCTGGCCCGCGGCCAGATTGAGGTCTCGCCCAACCTTGAGTTGAGTCACCCCGGGGCCAAAGATCTGGAATGAGTTCTGCTCGGTACCGACTTGGGTCATGTCCCAATCTCGAGCCACGTCGACCTTCACGGCTGGAACCGCCCGACCAACTACATCGGCGCCCAGGTCATTGGCTGAGACCGAGAGGCTCAGCTGTCTAATATCTCTGCCGGAGGTGATCGCGGTTTCCTTATTGAGCGCAGGTGTCGCGAGATCCAGGACCATCGAATGGATGTCCCCCGCTTCCGTGGTCAAGCTGACTTTTCCGGGATTGTGCGCGGGCACGTTCCTGCCTTGCTGCTTGACCGTTACGATGGCATCCGTTGCGCTGCCGAACTCTCTTTGGAGCGCCGCCGGATTCTGTGAACTCAGTTTGACCAACGGCGGTTGCCCCGGGATCTCGACGAACGGCTGGGGCGGATCGGGAGGCGGAAGTTGGCCCGGAAACGACGGGATAAAGAATAGACTGGGCGGCACCCAGGCCGGGTCCGGGATACTCACGTTCGGGACGGTGCCCTTGATGTCGTTGCGCGCAGTCAACGCAATGGTGCCGCTCAAGGAGGGCCAGAAGTCGAGATTCTGTTCGACGATGATATTCCCCTTGCCCGGAGCTGTGGAAAGCGCCGTCGCGGAAAAGTTTCCGGGATATCGCGCCAGAACCTCTTCCAAGGTTCCGGCCGTCAGCCTTGGCTTTAAGTGAATATTTCCGCTTTGCGACACGGCTCGAACGCTGGCAGTCGGATCAACACTCAATTCCACGGAGCCGAGAGAGTCGAACGCCTGAGGCGCGACTAATCCACGTTCTGTCACCGGCCCAAGGAAGAGATCGCCGCCCGCGGTCATTTCGATCGGCCCCTTCCCCAAGAACATCGTGGCCGGCGCGTCGAGTGTGCCGATCTGGCCGCCCGCCTTCACGGTGGCCGAGCCGTCCGTCAACAAGAAACCTGGCCCTCGATCTGTCGCCATGCCTTGAATGTTCCCATTCAGCGCCTCCATGATCAAATTTCCTTTTCCCCGCAGCGCGATACCGAAGACCCCTCCGCTTGCAGGGAAGAAAGTCGAAGCGAGGATATCGCCTTGCTGCGCCCGCAGGGTCACATCCCCTCCGACTGTCAGAAGCAGGGCTGACCGGTCCAACTTGATGTGGCGCCCCGCCTGCAAGGAGATCGTTCCCTCCGCGATGGTCGAGAAATACGAGCCTCCCTGCATATGGATATCCCGTCCGGCCTCGACCGAGATATCCCAACGGGTGCCGAATCCGAAGAACTCTCCAGCAACTCCCGCAAACACCGGCTCGACTCCGATCAGCGCCTGGTTCGTGAACGTGACGTCGTTGGTCGCTAGAAATTTTAATCTCCCGACCTGTCCTGCGGGGAGTGTCCAAGAGGGGTCTTGAAGGAAATCCGCGCTCGCTCGAATTTCAAGATGCCCATCCGCGCTTCCCTGGTCGGTAATGGTGATGTCTTGAACACCCTGAAATTCACCGAAATCGTTGACGCGTCTCGGGTCGATCAGGAGCCGGCCGCCGCGATAGCCAGATGAGGCGGTTGCCGTGATGCGGCCTCCGTTGGACACGTCGCCGGCGCTCAGCTCAACGAACCCGCCGTGGCCGCCTTGCTTACCGCCCGACACGTTGATCTCCGCTCCCTTTTCGACCAGCGTCGCGCCGCTCGCCTTGTCCGCAACCGCGATCACTTCGCCGCCGTGGGAGACGCCCTGCTCGGCGCCCTTGGCCTCGGTCCGGCTGCCGGCTTTGAGATGGACCCGCTCGGTGGCGAAGAGCTCGATCATGCCGTTTCGTTCGCGCGCGCTGTTGGCCTGCGCCAGTCCTTCCTGATTGACGACGCGACCCGCGAGGGTAATGCCGCCGCCTTCGGCCCCGCGAGGGTAATGCCGCCGCCTTCGGCGATCAGGTCCTTGAGATTCCCCGCCTGGCCCGCCGGCGCCTTCACTTCCACCAGCAGTCCGCGGCCATCCGGCCGATCGGACAAGTACACCGTGCTCCCGGCGGCCAGCGTGATCTGCCCGTCCTTGGCGGTGATGACGCCGCTGTTCTCCACGTTCGGCGCCAGCAAATAGATGCCGCCCGCCGCGGCCTCGATCGCGCCCGCATTCTTGACCGGTCCGCTCGTCGCCGGCCCCTCGAAGTGCAGCCGGCCGGCGAGGAAATTCTCCGTGGAAAGATGCAGCGACGACGCCGTAAGGCTCCCGACATTCACCTGAGCCGTCGGACCGAACATGACACCGTTCGGGTTGAGAAGGATCACGTGGCCGTTCGCCTCCAACCGTCCGAAGATCTGACTGGGGTTCACGTCGAAGATCCGATTGAGGGCAATGGCCGAGCTATTGGGCTGGATGAACTGCGCCACTTCGTCATGCGCGAGATTGAATTCCCGCCAGTGCAGGACGGCATGGGCCGTGGCCTGCTGGATCGTCACTTTCTTGGACCCCAGCCCCGAGGCGCTGACCTCTCCCGCGACGACGCTCAGCCCGCTCGGCGCGCCCCAGGCGGAGCCGGTCATCAGCCCAAGCATGACAGATGCCAGAAGAACCGGCACCGCAGGCCGTGTGTGCTGTGTCATCGGCATGCTCATGGCCGTCAGAAGGGCAGCTCAATCAAAAAATGCACGAACGAGTCGTGCTTCTTCGTGACCGTGGCGTCCCGCAGCGCGATCGCCTGATCGATACTGATGTTGAGCCTGTCCGCAAACCTGGCCCGAATCCCCGCCCCCGCCCCCTCGAGCACAAACACGTCCTGCTGCCCCGGCTGCGCGTTACGCAGCCACAGCGATGCATGGTCCCAGAAGAACGCGGCCCGCAGGTCGAGCTTGTAACGAGGCTGATACAATCGGTCGAACGGAATGGGCAGCGCCGCCGTCGTCAGCTCCAGCCTGGCGCGAAAGGCATGATCGCCCAAGGACTCGGACTGCACATAGCCGCGGACGCTGTCGAGCCCGCCGGTAAAGTATGCTTCCGTCGGCACCAGCGGCTCGCTGCCCCACTGGCCGTCCACGTGCGCAAGGAACCGAAAATCCTCCGGCAGCGTATGGTCCCTCTCCAATCCCGCCTGCACGACGGCAAAATTGCCGGTGGCCCCCACGCGGTTGCCCGGCTTGTTCACCGGATCGTTCGGATCGCCCGCGAAATCCTCTTTCTTCCCACCGGGAATCATGCCGGCCACGTAGCCCTTCGCCGTGGCAAAGGCCTTCGTGATTCCCAACGCATCGGTCCGAAATCCGTTGTAGCCGATCGAAAGCGGCGTGTATTGAATTGGGCTCAATACCACCGCGGCCCCCAAGCTTCCGGGAAACTCCGCCGTGGTTTTTTCGAGTCGCTTGAAGTCGATGCCGAGCGACATGAGATGCGACGACTTGGCGTCGCCGGCGATCGGAAAGGAATAGCGGATCCCCCCCATTTTTGCGTTGCCGGCGATCGCGATATCCCCCGGTGCGATCGGCAGAGTCCCGGCCGCCAGCACCGAGTTGCTGTCGACGAGTGAAAAATAGAGGGACAGATTGTGATCCGGCCATTGAATGGGCGCCACGTAGCTGAACCCATAGGACTGGACGGCCCCCCAATCATCGGGCGTCTGCGACGTTTGCACCGTGAGAATATGATCCCGGTCGAAGAGATTCGTGTACTGCACCTCGGCAACAATCCGCTTGCTGGGGGTCGTGAACGGGCCGCGATTGTCTCCGGTGAGTTTCGCGTGCATGGGCAGCCGATCCTTGACCTTGAGTTCGACGTCGACCGTCCCCTGTTCCTTTCCGGGCTTCATAACCGGCGCGACATTGCGGTCCGGATTGGTATTGGCCGCATCCAGTTCCTTGACGATCGTCGGCTCGTACAGCAGCGTTCCCGATCGGAATGACGGCAACCGCGACAGGATGCTGGCAGTGGAGTAGTGCTCGTTTCCGGTGACCGTCACCTCTGCCAGCCGACTCTCGACCACGTTGTACCGCACGGTGCCACTCTCGACCGTCTGCTCGGGCAGAGATACCAGCACCGTGGGATACCCTCGATCCCGATAGATCTTTTCCAACGCCTGTCGAGCCTGCTCCAAGTCGCCGGCCGTCGTCTCCTCGCCTCGGTATTTGTTCAATACCTGATCGAGATCTTCCGGTTTCAGGATCGTGTTGCCTTCGACCTGAAAATCGTTGACTCGAAACGCCACCTCCCCGTTCTTCATCCGTCGCGTCGGTGGCGGTTCCGGAGCCGGCGCCTCCCCGCCCGCCCCGGCCGGCATGCCACCCTGCGTCGTTGATGGCGCCCCCTCCCCTTGCGCCGCCGGCACGTCACGGTCCAATTCAGTCGCCGCGCTTCCGGTCGCCGGTTCCGGAGGCAACGGATCGCTCATTCTGCTGTCCTGCGTCTTCGAATGCGGCTCCGGTTTCGGCGCTTTCTTCGCGCGTTTCTGCGGCGAGAGGGCCTTCTTCGGCGCGCGGGGCTCCGCCCCTCCGGCTCGATCGTCCGCGGCACCGGCCCCACTGACGACCATCACACCGATCAACATCATCGACAGCACCGTCACGCCCCAACCATTCATAGGCCGTCATCACTCATCCCAACTTTCCCGTACCGCATGCTGGTGCCTCCTCTCCACCGGTCCTGCATTCACGCCCCGATCAGGGTCGACTCAGGCTGGTTTCCAGGGTTTCGGTATGTTGTTCGCAGTGTGTTACGAACGGCTCAAGGCGCCGAGTCTCGGTCGTAAACTTCGGACCCGGTCGGGGGCGATCTTAGATTACAGCGTAAGAACTATGCGGAGTGCGGGCGGTTACTTGAAGTAAAATCCGAATCCGACCGCGAGATGGGTGACGGCATAGTCGCCGTTCAGCCCGTAGAAGGCGTCGCCGAAATTCACCGTGGCGCGGTTGTACTTGTATTCACCGAAGAAGGCGACGTTCTCGGTGAGGAACCACTGCATACCCGCCAATGCATTTAACCCGGCGGTGAGTTGCGAGCCTTCCACTGAACCGGAAACGGAGAAATGAAAGAGTCCCAACCCCAGACCCGCATACGGTTGAAACCGGCCCGATCGATATCGGACGATTGCGTTGGCGGCAACGGTATTGACCCGAAGCCTGGCTTCCCCGATGATCTCCGTCTGGTTGGTGGTGCTCGAAGTCGGGCTCGCGCATGGTGTCCCAATGATCACACTGCGGCATTTGCTGATGAAAAGCGAGGTGTTGAATCTCTGACTATTAATGTTGGGTTCGGTGGTGAAGGCCTCGAGTTCCAGCCCCAGCCACGGGAGCTTGGAATCATTAAAGAAATAGCCGACTTTCGCGCCAAACATCGGCGATTGCTTGAGGAACAGATCGGAACTGCGGAAATTGTTACTGAGAAACTCCCCCAGTTGCAGGTTCGGCGGTGGCGACCCGAAGTCCGCGGCGGCCCGGCGGTCGCCCAGGTTGGGCATATGGACATTGCTGATCGACCCTGCCACGCTGATGCCTCCATACCCCGCGGCGTACCACTCCGCCCTGCCCACAGATGGCTGAGCCGCCTGGCCACCGACCAGCACCAATCCCATCAATAGGCCGACCGACGCATGTGTGATCTTCAATGAGTCCCCCTAAAGTATTATGCCCTTTCCCTGCCTCATGACCTATGCGGGTCTCCCGGTTCTCGCGGGTCATGGTCTTTTACTCGGCGGCCCGTTACACCTAGATTAAGTCCGCGAATCATGCATGTAAAAAGATGCCCGCGCACCCTTTTGACGGCTATTTTGTAGGGATGCCCCGTTGCGTCAGCCTTGCAAAAGGGATACGGTTGCACGCGGTATTGATCCCCTTTGGGCTTTTCCGGTATCGTCCGATGCTCCGACGCATTCTCTTCATGTCGCTATTTCTTTGTGTGGCGTCGTTTTTTGTGGCCCACGGCCTGACCTACTGGATGGCCGAATTCCTGCTCGGTTCCATCGTCCCGGCGCCTCCGACGCCCATTGCGACTGAACCGGATTCACCCGAGGGTGCGGACACCGGGAGTTTGATCGGCGCCATTCTCGACAGCGGGCTCTTTCCACTCCCTACCCCCGCTCAAGCAGCCACGCTCGCGCCGCTCGGTACCGCCACCGCACCGGTGGCGGTCGTCCCGATCGACGCCGCCAAGAAAATCAAGATGGTCGGGGCGGTTCTGTTCGAGTCCATGGGCGGTTTGGCCGTCATTCACGATCTGAAGACGCAACGACAGTCTCTGTACCGGCTCCACGATCAGATTCCTGATGTCGGCGAGATCATGGAGATTCAGCGACAGGGCATCGTACTGCAGAAGGGCGCACAACGGGAATTTCTCGAATCGACGGCGCCGAAAGTTCCTCAGGCCAAGCAGATCGCCGCCGCCGTGCCGCAACCGGCGCCTGCCCCCTTCGTTCCCGCCGCCGTCCAGCCGGCCGCCGGCGCGCTCCTCAACCTTCCGAAGCGCGTGCTGGATCGACGGGAGATTGCCGCCGCGACCGCGGATTTGACGAAACTGCAAACGGAAGCTCGCGCCGTCCCCGTCCAGAACCAGGGGACGATCGAGGGCTGGCGACTGGAATATTTCCATTCGGCGAGCATCTTCGGCCGGTTCGATCTGCACCAGAACGATATTCTGCAGCGGGTCAATGGCGTGGAGCTCAAGGATCCGACCGTGATGTTCAATCTGCTCCGCCAGGTCAAGGATGAACGTGAAGTCAGCGTGGATGTCCTGCGCGGCAATCAGCGCATTCGACTGAACTATGAACTGCGTTAACCACAGGATTCTGCGGCGGGCCGGCGCCGGATTCCTTGCCGTTGCGGCTCTTCTCTCCCTTCTTGCCGCAGAGGCGCAAGTCTCCCCGAAACCGGCGGGGGGGCAACCCCTCCGCATCAGCATGGACTTCAACGAAGTCGAACTGCCGGCCTTCGTCCGCTTTATAAGTGAACTCACCGGAAAAAAGTTCGTGCTGGACGACAAGGTCACGGAGAAAATGAAGGTCTCCGTGTTTTCCCCCACGAAAGTCACGGTGGACCAGGCCTACAGCATGTTTCTGGCGGCGCTGGAAGTCAGTCGCCTGACCGCCCTCCCCAAAGGCAACATCATTCAAATCGTCCCGGTCGGCGAGGTGCCGCCCGAACGCGAAGTGTTCGTCTACAAGCTGAAGCACGCCAACGCCGCCGACCTCTCCACCATGCTGGTGAACCTGACGGCCAAATCGCAGACCGCCGTCCTGTCGCCCGGCACCAGGCCTCCGTTGAAACCCATCAACGAATTCGACGCGCCTGTGTCCATTTTCGC
>SWDL01000052.1 GCA_005116795.1 Nitrospira sp.
AGACCTCTTCCCAAATCAACGGTTGCGCATAGAGGGCATTGCTCTGCTTGAGGGAAGACAGGTGTAACGCGATGTGACGAAACTCTCGGTACTCTTCGGGCCGGCTCGGATTATTCGAAAGGAGGTAGGGGAAATCGGACCCAGGACGGTCGTCGACGGCGATGCCCTGCGCCAGGAGTCTGAGGAGCAGCGCGGGATCCGTCCCCCGGTGAAAGAGGAACTCAAACTTGGCTTCATCCAACGGGGCAAGGACCCGCTTCGTGAACTCCTCTCCCTGGATCGGGACAATGGTGACCGTGGGATTTTCCGCTACTTCGGTTCCCAGGTTAAAGCGGAAGAACCGCTTGACGACGTCGAAGGGCACGCCCTCCGCCAACCCATCGAAGAAGCCGCCGGTAAGCCCGGCCGTGGTACGAAAGTCGAAGGTCGCGGCGACGGTGGAGACGGCGGTGAAATGCAGGGGATGGTGGTGTCGGGCCCGGGCGATGTTCAAGAGCAAGAGTTCCGCATCGACACGGCTGACCGTCCGGTCGTATTCCACCACCGCCCGATGCAAGGCAATGGGAGAGAGACACCCGGTGAGACTGACCAGCAGAAGGAGAGCCGACGCGGTCAGGCGCTGTACGGCAAGCCGCTCCCCGGCAGGTCGTCCGAGCAAGTCCGTCTTCTCACACGTATTCCGAATCATAGGCGACACCATGCCCACCGCCTCCCTTGCGCTATTGGGAACGTTGCAACAGGAACGCGGTCTGGAGCCCGACGATCGTCTTGCCGTCGCGGATCGTCCCCTTGTGGATGGCCTGGATCGCCTCGGCCAGCGGCATCTCGATGACCTCCAGCACTTCGTCATGCCCGAGATTCTGCCGCCCCTTGATGAGCCCGGTTCCGCGATAGATGTGAATCACCTCATCGGTGAAACCGGGCGTCGTCAGCACGCTGCTGAGCAGTTCGAATGCGCCGGCGCGGTAGCCGATTTCCTCCTCGAGCTCGCGCGCGGCGCAATCCAGCGGGTCTTCGCCCGGGTTGAGTTTGCCGGCTGGAATCTCAAGGATGAATCCGCCGGCGGCATGCCGATATTGCCGGATCAGCACCACCGTCTCCTGATCCTTCATGGGCACGACGGCCGCGGCGCCGGGATGATGAATACTTTCCAGGTCGATGGTCGCCCCATTGGGCAAGGTCACGGTCTCGACATTGAGAGTCACCACGCGGCCCGTGTAGATGTTCTTCTTCATGCGGCGACGAACAGGGCCGACCCGACACTCAATGCCTTCTCTCTTTCTTCTTTCCCCTCACCGTTCACGCCTCACGTGTCACACTTCAGGCGTTGATAGAACGGCGTCTTCACCACCACGGCCGGTGCAATCCGACCGCGAATGTCGATCGACAGCGGGGTTCCGGGCGCCGAATGGGAGAGAGGCACATAGGCCAGCCCGATGCCCTTTTGCAGCAGCGGGGAGAAGTTGCCGCTGGTCACTTCTCCGATCGGAGCCCCGTCTGCTCCCCCCCCGGATGCCGACTGCGCCAGAACTTTTAACCCGTGGCGCGGGACTCCCCGCTCCAGAAGCTCGAAGCCGACGAGCTTTCGACTCAGCCCCTGGGCCTTCTGCCCGGACATCGTCGCTTTCCCGACAAAGTCCCGCTTCTGGAAATCCACCACCCAGGACGCGCTCGCTTCCAACGGGGTCGTGTCCTCACCGATCTCACTGCCATAGAGGAGATAGGCCATCTCAAGGCGAAGCAGGTCGCGGGCGCCCAGCCCGCATGGTTTCAGCCCGAGTGCTCGCCCCTTCTCGAACATCTGGTCCCAGACCGCAGCCGCCCGGTCCCGCGGGATGTAGAGCTCATACCCAGGCTCGCCGGTGTAACCGGTCCTGGTGATCAACGCGCTCGCCTCGGCCAAGGGGGCATGCAGGCATTGCCGGGGTTTCATGGTCTCCAAGCCGGCCACGCCCGCGAGGCTCAGGATCGCGCGCGCGGTCGGTCCTTGCAAGGCCAACTGCGCCAGGTCCCCGGACTGATCGCTCAGGAGCAGATCCGACAGGCCCCTGGTCTGCTCCATCAACCACGACCAGATCTTGGCCCGGTTGGAGGCGTTGACGCAGAGGAGATATTCCTGCGGCTCCGTGTGATAGATGAAAATGTCGTCCTTGATCCCTCCCTGCTCATTGCACACCATGGAATAGTGCGCCTCGCCGAGCGACAGCCTGGCGACATCGGTGGTCACGACGAGCTGGAGGTAGGCCATCGCACTGGGACCGGCCACCAGGAATCGCCCCATATGGCTGACGTCGAACAGCCCCGCCGCGCTGCGAACGGCATGGTATTCGTCGACGACGCCGGAATACTGGATGGGCATCTCCCAGCCGGCAAAGTCCACCAGCTTCCCGCCGGCGGCGACATGGGCCTCGTATAAAGGCGTGCGGTTCATAGATAAAGATGTCTACAGTCTGAACGTCGCAACGTCACCAGTCGAGGGTCACAGATCTTCAGACTTCTTCCCGCTAGCCCGCCACGGCCCCAAAGAGGGCCACGCTGGCCGTATAGCCATGAAGATAATTTGTCCCGCCGACCGGGCCGATCTCTCCCTGCGCGAAGAACCCGGCGACGGGAATCGGGCCGGCCCGTTCGCGTAGGACGGAGACATCATGGTTCGGTCGGCCGAACAAGCCTCGCCCCCGCCCGCAACAACTGAACAGAAGGGCTCCCGCCGGCGCCTGTGGCTGCCGCGCCCGCTCGGAGGCCAGCAACAGATGGAGCTCTTCACTCGCCGCTTGCGCATCCCGCACCTGGAACTGGACGGACTGCCCCTCCGTGACCAGATCACCGACTGCCAGGCTCCCGCTCGCCTCATCAGCGCCGATGAGATTGCGAATGAGGAAATCCCCCCGCTCAAAACGATTGCGTTGCTCGTCCATGGCTAGTCCCACGTGCAACGCTCGCTGGGCCAACAGGCAGTCGTCACGGCTGAGCCCTTCGAAGACCCTTTGCAACTGCTGAAGGGCAGGGAGCCCGCTCAACTCATGAATGACGTTCTGTTCAGCCCGAGTGATGACGAACCGGTCGCCGATCGGACGGCACCCCTGCGAGACAACGGTGCGGACGGCGACCGCGCCCGTCATCGCCACGCCGACGACTCCGTGATCATGCACGGCCTGATTCAGAATCATCCGATGTGCTCCGCTCTCACGTCCCCCGCCGGCCAGTCCGCCGATGATCGGGGCGCCCGGATACGCGCTCTGGATCACGCCGAGGACATCATCCATCGGCGAGGTAAAGGGATCGGCGAACAGGAGGAAGGAGGGCCGGCCCGCGCCCACCCTATCTGGAGTGTTCTGAGTGGGCCATTCGCGAAGGACCACCGAATCCCCGCTGGGGCGCGCGACGAGCCGGACCGGACACAGCGACGCCCCGGGTAACCGGGCGGTCCAGAGCACCACGCCCGGCGCACCCTCAATCTCCTCCGAGTCCGCGATGATACCTTCGCCCGTGCATCCGATCAAGAGTCGGAGCGTGAGCGCCCTGTGGAGCGCCTCGACCAGCGCCTCCGCCTGTGCCGCAAAATGCGAGGAGAGAAACAGGCAGGCCAAATCAATCGGCCCATCGCCGAGGAGGTCGGTCGTCGCGCGGGAGAGGTGGTGCGCCGCGTGGAGAGGATCCAGGTCCTTCGCGACGGCAGAAGCGATGCGCATGTGACAGCAGACGTCAACGACTAGCGATCCAGCACGTCCATCTGCTGGGCCCGCTTCTCTCGAAGGGTTTTATAATACCGCCACATGTACGAATGAAAATCATCCAGTTGCGCGAGCAGGTAATGGAGTTCGGTCGGATCTTCGGCTTCCAGCGCCTGGGTCATTCTTGATGTCAAGAACAGTGAGAAGGCCTGGGTCTTCTCCAGCGCCGTATGGAGCTTCACAGGCCCGCCGATTTGGTACTCGCCCATGATCGTGATCTACTCCTTTATAGTGGTCGAACAGGCGCTCTGCCGCCCGGTCCGGTCTCGCTCGCGGGAGCCAGCATAGTCACTCTCTCGACTAAATTGCAAGACTTTGGCTTTGGCCGAGAGGGGCGTCTCCGTTGCCGGATCCACCTAATCCTACCGCCCGCCGGCTGTCAAGGCGCGGAGGCGCGTGAGGGAGATGGCCTCCGCCCGGTGTCCGTCGCGTCCCGTGACCGTCGTGGCCATCGTCAGCGCATTGAGGATCGCCTCCTCGGTCGCCTCGGCCACCGCCGTAAAGATCGGGTTCACGTGGCTGTCCGACAAATGGGTCATGGAGAAGAGCGGCTCTTTCGGATCATGCGGAATCGTGTTCGCCGTGGAAAACGCGAGAATAAAATCTCCACTCCCGTGCCGCACGGTCGAGCCGGTCCTGGCCAAGCCGACGACCGCCCGTTTGGCGACTCGACCAAGCTGCCGCGCATCCAGCGGGGCATCCGTCGCCACAATGATGATAATGGACCCTTCCGAGCCGGCCTGCGCTGAGGGTGACGTCACGTCATACCGTGCGCCGACCGGGGCCCCGGAGACCACCAACTCAGGACGACGCCCGTGATTCGCATTCACCAGCACGCCGATCGTGTAACCGCCCTCGTCAGGGTTGAGTCGCCGTGAGGCGGTGCCGATTCCGCCTTTGAACCCATAGCTCACCATGCCGGTTCCGGCCCCCACGGATCCCTCCGGCACAGGCCCGGTGCTCGCCTGATCCAGCGCGGCCATGACGTCCTGCTCGGAGACGTGCCGGCCCTGGCTATCGTTCAGACGACTGTCATCGCACTCGGCGACCACGGGCGTCAACGTATCATCCGTAATGCCGATCTCGGGATAGCGCTTGATCATCCAGCTCATCACCCCGTTGGCCACTCTGGGCACATTTAAGGTATTGGTGAGGGCGATGGGATACTCCAAGAACCCTGACTCAGCCACCCA
>SWDL01000053.1 GCA_005116795.1 Nitrospira sp.
AGGCTCTCAACTCAGAAATACTATCGTGAACTTACGCAATTAAGCACTAGAATAAGCGATATGTCGGATTCGGAGCCAGGGGTAGGGACTGCGCTGGCAGTTCCTCGATCCGTTGAGAAGACCAATCCTGGGGCAGGTGACGGCCTCGAAGCAAAGGTGGTGGTGTACAACTGCAACTGCCACACCTACCAGCAGGTCATTCAGCTTTTCTGCGAAGCCATCCCGGAAATGAACCCGACCAAAGCCTTCGAACTGGCGTGGCAGATCGACCATCAAGGCCAAGCCACGGTCTATTCTGGAGAGCCGAAAACTGCGGAAGGGATTGCCAAGCACTTGACCGGAGGTGGACTCCGGGTGGCTGTTCAATAGAAACGCGAGAGACGCGAGGCACCCCTGGTCCACCCGTCGCACGATGATGAGGTCAAACTCTCCGAGACCGGTGGAAAGCGTTCTGCCGAGTCACCGACCTGCCTGGAGAGACGGCTTTCTCATTGAACTCCGGCGGGCGGCCCGGGGGGAACTCGCCAGGGCGCGTGAACGAGGCTCCGCTTTCGCCTGCTTCTTGGCCGGCTGATGCGCACGCGGCCAGAGGGGAACCCGCCCAGGCGTCTTGTTCAGATCTCCCATCGGATACACCCGGACTTGATAGAGCTCCAACAGTCGGTCAATGGCTTTGCGATCGCCTTTTCTCGCAAGATTCAGCAATACGCGACGCTGATTCATTTCTTCTTCTTCGGTATGAGATGCGGTACGGCGCTCCATAAAATTTATCCCTCTTTTCCATCGCCCATAAGGGCTGAGCGGCTTTGGTCGATCCGACAAAAGAGGTGCATTATATCGTTATCCGAAGCCGTAATACTAGAGGAAAGTGGGCTAATTCTGTGCCGGTTCAGTCAATAAAAATACTTCTAACTAACTGATTATTATGATATTTATGAAAGTTATGAACAGATGAGCTGGATTGGGAGCGGTCTTTCGCATCTTGGACAGGTTCGTCGGACCAACGAGGATGCGTTTTCAGTCAGAAATCACGTCGGCTTATGGGTGATCGCCGACGGGATGGGTGGCTACGCCGGGGGGGAAGTTGCCAGCCAACTCGCCGCCGACACCATTGCCAACTTTCTTGAACCCCGTCTGATCCAGACACCCTTCGGCGGACCGGCGCTCTCCGACGAGGAGTCTCTGCTCATAGAAAGCATTCGGGCCGGACAACAGGCCATCCTCCAGGCTGCGAAGGCCACCCCTGAGCTTCGTGAAATGGGGACAACGGTGGTCGTCCTCAGGATTTTGTTGCACCCAGTCCCTCGCTTGATTCTGCTCCACGTCGGAGATAGTCGCGGCTACTTGCTACGAGCGGGAACCCTGAGGAAACTGTCTGTCGACCACTCTCTGATGGAACGCTATATCCGCGAAGGCTCGCTCTCTCCGGAAGAGGCCGAACACCATCCGAATCGCCACGTGCTGACCCGGGGGTTGGGGACCAGGCGGGCCACACCGGATCTCTCGGTGCATCTCCTGGATCCGGATGACCAAGTCCTCCTCTGCACAGACGGCCTCACGACCATGCTGAGCGACACCCGGATTGCCGAGGTCTGGCGCGACAATCATGCATCTCCCCGGTCCTCCTGCCAGGCCCTTGTGGCTGAAGCCAACGCCCGCGGGGGGCAAGACAATATCACGGTGGTCGTCGTTGCCCGGAAGGAGTAGGCGTCACTCTACGAATAAGTCCCTATACCCCCTCGACCGGCAGGGCGTTCATTGCGCAGAGTCTTCATTGACAAACCACACGAAGCCGTGTAGCCTCGGCGCTATGGTCGAATTCTCCTCACGGCCATCGGCCTCAGAGCACCGCTCCGATTGTCCATGCCAGCGAGTGAACTGAACCATCTGGTGCGTCTGCTCATCCGGCCCTCGATCCTCGGCCTGGTGCTCGCGGCTCCCATCTCCGTCTCTGCGTCAGAGATCGACAGCCCTGAAATGGTCATTCGCACCCTCGTCCGCGCCAATGCCGAGAAAGATCTGAGCACGCTGTCTAGATTCATGGCGCACGATGCGGACATCGTGAGCTACACGGTCGGCGGGCGGAAATATGTCGGCTGGGAGAAGTTTCTGGCCGACATGAAGGAAGAATTCGACTCGGTCTCAACGCTCGAACTGCCGATCACCGAGTTGAAGGTCTGGGCCCATGGAGACATTGCCTGGTTTAACATGGAACTCGATTACATCCGCTATGTCGGGACCGGGTCCACTCAGGCACGAAGCGTGCTCCCACTCCGGGAGACCGGGGTGCTCGAACGTCGCAATGGGCAATGGTTCCTGCTCTCCTGGCACGAATCCTTCAGACACCTGGGCAGAATCGTCGATTCCGGGCTTGAGTCCACACGGGCCATTCATACTGCCGGAGCGAGCTCTCAGGCATCCACCGACGCGTCGGCTGTGGATCTGAGCGGAGAGTGGGAAATCATTGAGCTCGTCGGGAAGGAAGAGGACAAGCGATACAAGGCGACGCTCGACCGGGGCGGCAACGGGCCCTACACGCAGCAGGGCGGTCGGTTTGCCACAACCCGCTACTCCGATCGACGCTGGGAAGGCACCTGGCAGCAACCAGGGAACGACCGCGAAGGCGGATTCGATCTGTTGCTCTCAGAAGATGGCCTGCAAGCTGAGGGGATCTGGTGGTATTCCCGCGTCGGGACCCGCACAGGGATCCCCCCCCGTGCCCACGGCGGGAATTATTTGTGGAAGCGCCTGAGCGGACCGGGCTCGGCAACGGTGACGCAGTAGCGTCACACCTGGATCGAGCCGTCACCGGCGCCACTTGAACACGGAGGACATATGAATCGCGCGATCTTGCTCACAGGCCTGCTCGTGACCCTGACCAGCCCCGTATTCGCCGACGGCGGTCATGATCATCACAGCGTCCCGACGTTGAACAACCAGACCACGACAAAGGTCACGATCGAGGGCACGACGGTCACGCTGACCTTCGGGCCCATCGATCTTCCGTCCGGACACGACGGCGAGCTGGCGGCCAGCATGCCGAAGCACATTTTTTCGCTCCCCCAGGACATGTACATGACCGGCTATCGCTCCGCCGTCTTCACCAAGGAGGGCAAGCCGCTCCCGCAGAACTATCTGCACCATATCCTGATGATGAACAACGAAAAGGAGAGCGTGTCATGCCCGGGTGAGCCGCTCTTCTTTGCCGGCGCCGGACTGGAAATGACGGAAGCCAAGTTTCCGAAAGGCTACGGCGTCAAGTTGGCCAAGGGACAAAAGCTGATGTCCGTCGTGGCCTTCTATCACAAGGCGCCCCCGACCAAGGACGTGATGGCCACCTTCACGATGGAGATCGCTCCGGCAGGCGCGCCCGTCAAGGAGATGGACGTGTACCAGGTGGGGGTCAATATCGTGTGCTATAGCAAGTTCGGACAACGGGGAGCCGACCAGACCGATGAAGGGATCGAGATCAAGCCCGGCGTCCAAACGCTCTCCGCGCCCCTGAAGTTCCTCATGGACGGCTGCGTCAAGTTTGCCTATCCCCATGGGCACGATGAGCTGCTCTTAATCGCGCTCGAAGACAAGACGGACAACAAGACGCTCCTGCGCACGGTCCCAGACGTGGCGATCGACGGCACTTTCCTGTCATTCCAGCCGCATCAGGTCTTCCATGACGACACTGGCTTTACGGTCAAGAAAGACAAGCACTATGAAATGGTGATGGTATACCATCACCCCTTGCACAGCCCCACCGTGCAGCACGGGATGGGCAACTATCTCTTGTACATGACGCCTGGGGCCTGTGAGAGTCCGCGGGTGGCGTCGACAGTCGCGCCGTAGCCTCACGAGCGGATCAGAGCGGAACGCAGGATTATCGGCGGGACGAGCCTATGGGCGACTCTTGCACGAGTGGCCCTTGGTCATCGAAGGCCTGCTTGACGGCCCGGCCCAAAATATTCCTTCCAGAACCCGTCGATCCGTCCCCCTTGACAGGTCACTTCCTTCCAGATCCTGGCTTGCCGGCGATCGCCGTCGTTCCGGTAGGCGACAAAGCGGCCGTCCGGTGGAGCACTCAATTATCCGGCGTTTCGACGATGTGATTCTCGAACTTCGTGCAGCCTTCCGCAAGGAGGCGGTTCGTGAGCATTTCTCCCGGCCACTCGATGGGAAGATCGGCCGTAAAGACCCAGACGTCCGGAGACGTCCAGATCGGACCATGGTCTTCCGGAAGTTCCGGGTCGAACAAATCGGTCCACACCGGCATGTAGACGCCGTTCCCGCACTGGGTATGGAGATGCACGATGGTCCGGCTCCGGACGGCCGAGTCGAGATCCCGCCAGACCGCCACCGTCTCATCGGCGAGGTGATGGAGGCGAACCGCATTTTGCGCGTCGACCATCGCGTAGGCGGCAAACACCGGCGCCTCCAGGAGGTGCGGCGCGGAGGCCAGTTCCGGACATTGGGCCATCAAGGCCGTCGACAGCCCGTGTCGATCCTGCTCTTCGATCGCCTCGGGCAGGCCGGGCTCCGGCGATCCCACCAACTCAAACAGAAGATAGGCCGTCGATTCGACGGGCGGATGCACCCGGGCCACGATCGGATGACGCCGCTGCGAATCGGCCAACTGGGAGATGTGGTTGTAGAGACTATTGAGCGTCACCATCTCCAGCGTCGCGTCGGTCAGCAGCCGGGGTTCCACCATCACGACCGTGCCAGGCTGGAGTCGAAGATACGTATGCAGCAGTTCGGCGGTTTTGACCGAATCTATTTTCAAACTCAAGGGTTCACGGAGATTGGCGTGCAGCGGGAGTTCCAACGCGCCCAGAATCGCATAGGCGGGCTTCTCGTCCAGATCGCCGTCGATCATGACCGAACAGGAGGCCTCGGCCAGGAGATCGAACAACCATTCGGCCATGTCCTCGTCCAACGCCGCCAGCACGGTCAGCAGATCCTGTTCTCGGTCCTGATCGAGCAAGGCCTGGAGTGTATCGATGGCGGCATCCGCGTCCCCGTGGTCATGCCGGCGCGCATTGATGAGATGGATCAAGTCGCGCGTCAAGGGATCAGGCCGATACCATCTGGACATGCCGCCTCCTTACCAACAACGTGTCGCCATGTCTGCGCGTAGGGTTCGAGCAGGTGACTGGACGTTCATCTTGCCAAAGTTCATCACGAGAGGCAAGCCTTCTTCCAGAATGCCGAAGGTGGAACGCGGAGCGTGCCTCGCGCATCCTTGCATCGGCTCACTCTCCGATGACCTTGACGAGTACGCGCTTCCGACGACGCCCGTCGAACTCGCCGTAGAAGATCTGCTCCCAGGGACCGAAATCCAGCCGGCCGCCCGTGATCGCCACCACGACTTCGCGCCCCATGAGCTGCCGTTTCACATGCGCATCGCCGTTATCCTCGCCGGTGTCATTGTGCCGATAGCGGGCCGCCTGCGGGACGACGCGTTCCAGAAACTCATCATAGTCCTTATAGTCCTTGAGAAGGCCGGGCTCATCGTCGTTGATGTAGACGCTGGCCGTAATATGCATCGCGTTGACGAGCGCCAGTCCTTCTTGCACCCCGCTCCTGCGGACGGCCTGTCGCACCTGTTCGGTGATGTTGAGATAGGCCCGGCGGGTCGAGGTCTCGAACCAGAGCTCTTCACGGAAGGATTTCATGCGGTGCGTACAAGACAGACGTGGCCGCATTCTGACGCAGCCGCTCTGCCGATGCAAGGGGACGGGCCGTTCCCACGCCGGATCTCCTTCCTCGACCGGGTCCTCATGGTTCGACCGCCCCGATTCGCCTATAATGGGAGCGTCTCAACGGCGAGGCCGGATCACACAGAAGGAGAAGGCTGCCTCACGCCCGTCCATTCATGACCCAGATTCCCCCTCACACGATGACACTGACGCCGAACGCCCTGACGGTCCTGCGCCGTCGCTACTTGAGGAAGGGGCCGACCGGAAAGCCGGTGGAAACTCCGGCCCAGATGTTCTGGCGGGTGGCCGAGAATGTGGCGCAGGCCGAGCGCCGGTACGGTCGTGCCGCCACCAAGGAGGCGCGCCACTGGGCTCAGGCGTTCTTCCGCATGATGAGCGGACTGGAGTTTTTGCCGAACTCCCCCACCCTGATGAATGCGGGACGTGAGCTGCAGCAACTGTCGGCCTGCTTCGTCCTCCCGATTCAGGATTCGCTGAACTCCATCTTCGACGCGGTCAAACAGCAGGCCCTCATCCATCAATCCGGCGGCGGCACAGGATTCGCGTTCAGCCGCCTTCGCCCGCGCAACGACCGGGTGGATTCCACGAGCGGCGTGGCCTCGGGGCCGGTCTCGTTCATGCGCGTCTTCAATATGGCGACGGAGGTCATCAAACAGGGCGGAACCCGCCGCGGCGCCAACATGGGTATTTTACGGGTCGACCATCCCGACGTCCTCGACTTTATCGCGGTCAAACAGGATCCGCGCGAGCTGACCAATTTCAACATTTCCGTCGGCCTGACCGATGCCTTCATGCGCGCGCTCGACCGACAGGGGGAGTATCCCCTGGTCAATCCACGCACGCGGAAAACGGTCGGCCGCCTGAAGGCGGTCGAGGTGTTCGACCGCCTGGTCGAGGCCGCCTGGCACACGGGAGAACCGGGCGTCGTGTTCCTCGACACGATCAACCGGGACAATCCCACGCCCCACATCGGCCGAATCGAAGCCACCAATCCCTGCGCCGAGCAACCCCTCCTCCCCTATGAATCCTGTACACTCGGCTCGATCAACCTCGGGCGGCATGTGGCCGGATCACCGATCGACCCGCGCATCGATTTCGACCGCCTGGCGGACACGACTCGACTGGCCGTTCGATTTCTTGACGACGTACTCGACATGAATCGGTACCCGCTGCCGGAAATCGAAACCGTCACCAAAGGCAACCGCCGCATCGGTCTCGGCGTCATGGGCTTTGCCGACCTCCTGATTCTCCTGGGCATCCCCTATAACAGCGAAGAGGCGCTTCGTCTCGGCGAACAACTCATGCGATTCATCCGGGAGCGCGGGTGGGAGGCCTCGGCGCAATTGGCCAAAGAGCGGGGCGCGTTTCCGAACTATCGCGGAAGCCGGCCGGCGGCCCAGGGCCGGCGCCTGAGAAATGCCACGGTCACGACCGTCGCCCCGACCGGCACCATCAGTATCATCGCCGACTGCTCCCCCGGCATCGAACCGATTTACGGCGTCAGTTTTGTGAGAACCGTGATGGACGACGTGCGGTTGACGTCGTTGCACCCGGCCTTCATTCGCCACGCCACGGACGCCGGGGTCTACACTCCGGCGCTGGTCGAGCGGATCGCCGCCAACGAGTCCATCCAGCATCTGACGGACCTTCCTGAATCGCTTCGACGCCTCTTTGTCACCGCCCATGATATTCCCCCGGAACAACACGTCCGCATGCAGGCGGTCTTTCAGAAATACAGCGACAGCGGCGTGTCGAAGACCATCAATCTCCCCGCAGGGGCCTCGAAAGAGGAGGTGGCCGCCGCGTTTACGCTCGCGTATCGACTCG
>SWDL01000054.1 GCA_005116795.1 Nitrospira sp.
GATGAGCGGCTACCCGTTGCGTCTTCGTCAGCATTTCCCCACGGTTCGCGTGGATCTCTCACAGTGCACCCGGTCGGAAAGGAGAAGGTCCAGACTTCTTATCGTCTTCTTGCCTCACAGGACCTCCCGGTGGAGACCGCGGTCGAGACTCCGTAGTCCAGCAAGAAGAGGAGCCGGCTGCCGGTCCCTGGTCTATTTCAGTAGCGCCCCCAGGAGCGCTTTCACCGGATCGCCGCCGGCTTTGGCGGCCACGTCGCCCATCACGCCGCCGAACTTGTCCACCATGGGGGGCTGCATCCCCAATTTTCCGAAGGCTGCATCCACGCCGGCGCGGTTGCCGAGTGGTCCTGTGATGGCTCCAAGACTCTGGGCCGATTTCACCAGGGCGTCAGCTCCCGGAATGGCAGAAGAAAGGGAGCTGAAGGCCATGTTGCTCAGTTTTTCCTTCGCCAGACTCAATATGGAACCGGCTCCGCCCGCGGCTTGATTCGCTGTGACGCCCAATTGATTCGTCAGGAGCTGTGTCAGCATCTCCGGTCCACCAAGGGACGACATCGAGGCGCATCCTGTCCCGAGTGCCACGGCCAAGAGCACCAGTCCTATCATGCATCCTCTGAGCATGACCGACCTCCTTCTGTAAGAGAGAGACATACCACTCATCGCTTCCAGCTGCTTGCCGTCTCAGTTACGTCGATGAATTCTTCGACGCGACAGACGATGGTTGCGGCGCCTTGTGTTTCAGCGCCCGACCCTTCTGCGGCGTCGGATCGGGGACTAGTCCGTAGGATTGCCGCCCTTCGTGGTCCTCGGGCAGGTATTCGGTAATCGGCATCCCGTCTTCCCGCACGAACAACAGGCAGTGGCAATATTTGTAGATCTGCATTTCATCGCAGGCGCAGATCCACCGGCGGAGTTTGGCCTCGGCCTGTTTGTCCTGGTAGAAGTTGCAGGGACAGAGCGGTTTGCCGAGCTCATCCACGTGCATGGCCAGGCCCTTGACCACCGCCTCCGTCACGGCGGGATTCGGATGCATGGTCGTGCCGCTCTTCTCGGCAAACCCCTTCACGAATTTCCACATCTTGTCGAGACTCTCTTGGCTCGGCTCACCCATTGGTTTCTCCGGTTACGATCGGACGCACTAAGGTTGGAGGCGTGAGGCGTTGCCTCGAACCTCAGACCTCAAACCCTCGCGCATCACGTTCTCCATCGCAGCGTCACCGGTTCCTTGAGCGGATGGTCCAGATGCCCGCCGTTCTGCCGGGCGGCCAGGTAGGCAGCCTTGAGCTTGAAATACCACTGGGCCGGCATGTCGGCGTCGCCCAGCATCATCAACGGCGGCTTATGACGGAGCCCGATCGATTGCCGGTCCATGGCCAGCTTGTCTTGTCCCAAGAACGATCGGGCGATCATGCCGAAGATCGGCTTCAAGAAGGGGACCCAGCGAAAACAGTTCCAGGCGGCGCAAAAGTCCATGCGGCACTCGTCCTCGGTGATCGGAGTCATCATGGCCCTAGAGAGGAACCACAGGCGGCCGCCCTGGATGGTTTCGATGCGGATATTGGGCAGCAGGAAGTCGATGGTCACGGAGACGGGTCCGCCCCCGGCTCCTAACAGCCGGTAGACCCTGCTGTTGCTGGAGGGGGCATGACTGGTCATCCGGAACCCCAGGGGGAGCGGTTCATAGACCTTGCTCTTCTCCCTGATGGTATGGCGATTGCGCCAATAGATATTCTGGTGCACATAGGGGCCGTGAGCGGGATCAATCAGGCCGAGGAGCGCATTATCCAGGGTGCTGGACAGCTTCACGGAGGTATGAAACAGCGTGTAGGAGTCAGAGAGCACGGGTAAGCGCGGAACGTCTGGAAGCGGTTCCCGCGCATCCCGCTGCTCGGGGATGTAGACCCAGACGTAGCCGTCCTGCTCCCGGCAAGCGTAGCTCTGGACGCCGATTTTCTCCGTCTGACCCGGCGATCCGTCCACGAGCGCGGGGATCCGTTGACAGCGGCCGTCTAAGTTGAACTCCCACCCGTGATAGCCGCACTCGATGCGCGCTCCGTCGAAGCAGCCGAACGAGAGCGGCATGCCCCGGTGCGGACAGATGTCCCGGAGCGCGGCCACGCGTCCGTGATGGTCCCGACAGATCACCAAGGGGAGACCCAGGAGCGTCTGGGCCTGCATCCGTCCAGGACGGAGGTCTTTCGAGAGGAGGGCCGCATACCAAAAGCCTCGGAGGGGAGCCGTCTTGGGAGGGCTGACCGACTGAGGCGTCTCGGGCTGAGGGGTGTCGGCGGGATTCAGGTCTTCATCCTCACAGGGTCGCAGTCTGTCCGGCAGGATAGTCAGATTTCCTTGTGGCTGCAAGGCATTCCATGACCATCGATGTCTTGATCCCAGTTTACAAGCACTGAGGGCTCCTTTACAATCCGGCCACTCTCGGAGTCCCTGTGAGTCGTTCTTTATGGTTCCTGAATCACGAGACCCTCAACCGCATGACCCGCTGGCCGTCATCCTAGACACCCTCGGAGAGCCGACCAGGGCGCGTCTGTCCGATGGTATCGCCCGCCTCGGGCATCGGGAGACGGTGGTCGAGCTGCTTGAAGAGCTCAAGACGACCTCAGCCAAGATCTTCCAGGAGGCGATCAGCGCTTTACCCGATCTCGATCGGCGCGTTGGGCTTGAGCCGCTGGTCTCCTGGCTGGATCTGGCGATTGCGCTGGCACTCTCGTCGGGCGCTACGGCGATCCGATATCTTCGGGAAAGTCCCCTGCTTCTGGGACTGCTCCCGACGGAGTCGCGCCTGCCGGTGCTTCGCGCGGCCCAGGAGATGGCCGAGCAGGATGCGAACGTGGCGCTTGAAATGGTGCGCAATGCCCCGGAGCTGCTGCGCGTGGCGCCCGCCGCCGACCTCGGGGCCTGGGGCGGGCTCGGTGAGGAGCTGGCCCGGGTGGATTATGTGGTGGCCGTGGAATTTCTCCGGCAAAGTTCGGCCGTCGTCGGTCTCTTGCCGTGGGAGAGTCTCCGTGCCTGGGTTCGGTTCGGCATGGGGCTCCTCACGCAGAATAGCCTGGGGAAACCGGATTATCTGGCCACGCTGGAATTCTTCCGGCGAAGCCCGGCGATTCTTGGCGACATTGAGGGCGCGCCTCTCCGAGCGGCGACGATCGATCTCGGGGCGCTCCTGGCCGCACGGTCTCCGCAGCAGGCCGTCGCGTGGATGGCGGAGGCCCCTCGCCTGTTGCGGGCCATTCCGGACGAGACATGGCGCCGGCGAGTCGTGCAGTATGGGGGACTGGTGGCGGAGCGGGACGCGGAGGCGGCGCTGGCCTACTTCCGGCGGGCGCCCGAAGTCTTGAACCTCTTGGGCGAGGGAGCGGATCTCCAGGCCAAATTTGACGACTGGTTCAAGGGGGCGATGGAGGTCCTGGCATACAGCGTCGAAGGCGCGCGGGCCTATTTCGCCATGGAAACCCGCAAGGCCCTGGCCTCGCTGGAGCAGGCGCTGAACGGCGTGGCGCTGCGACAGGTGGCCCGCCACTTGAAGCTCTTTGCTCAGGCTCTGTGCGGG
>SWDL01000055.1 GCA_005116795.1 Nitrospira sp.
CCGCATGGACGACGGGGCCGTCAAAGTCTTTACCGGCTATCGGGTCCTGCATGACTCCTCCCGCGGGCCCTCCAAGGGCGGCATTCGCTACCACCCCGAAGTGAATCTGGGCGAGGTGGCAGCGCTGGCCATGTGGATGACGTGGAAGTGCGCGCTGGCCGGACTGCCGTACGGGGGAGCCAAGGGAGGCGTCCGTGTGGCGCCAGAAACGCTCTCAAAAGGAGAGCTCCAGCGGCTCACGCGGCGGTATGCGGCGGAGATCTTCCCGTTCATCGGTCCGGATAAGGACGTGCCGGCGCCCGATGTCGGCACGAATTCGCAAGTGATGGCGTGGATCATGGATACGTACAGTCAACAGGTCGGCTTCACGTCGCCGGGTGTGGTGACCGGCAAGCCGCTCTCCATCGGAGGGAGTCTCGGACGTGAAGAGGCGACCGGCCGCGGCGTCGCCTACGTGACGCTGGAGGCGCTTCGCCATCTCGGAATGACGATCGATGGCGCGACCGTCGTCATCCAGGGATTTGGCAATGTCGGCTCGCACACGGCCCGGATCATGCACGAACTGGGCGCGACGGTCATCGGGGTGAGCGATAAGACCGGCGGGGTGTACAATGCGAAGGGGCTCGATGTCCCCGATTTGCTCCGCAGGTGCCAAGAAGGCCGGCATCTCTCTGAGGTCAAGGCCGGGGACCAGCTCACCAACCAGGAACTCCTCGAGCTCCCGTGCACGGTGTTGGTCCCGGCGGCCTTGTCCGAACAGATTACGGAGCGGAATGCCGCTCGACTGAAATGTCGGATTCTTGCCGAAGGGGCCAATGGCCCGACCACGCTGGAGGCTGACCGGATCCTGCACGATCGCGGCGTCTTCATCATCCCGGATATCCTCGCGAACGCCGGCGGCGTCATCGTTTCCTATTTTGAATGGGTGCAGGACGCTCAACGCTTTTTCTGGAAAGAGCAGGATATCCGAGACCGGCTGCAAGAAATCATCACCGGCGCGTTCCGGCGCACGCTAGAGTTCTCGCGGTCACGGCAGGCGACGATGCGGATGGCGGCGTTGATGGGCGGCATCGACAAGGTGGCCCAGGCGCATCTCGCGCGTGGGTTGTACCCCTGACAACGCCGACCGGGTCGTCGCGACTGTGAGCGGGCGCACCGGCCGCGGATCGCTCTCTCGTCGACGAATTCAGGCGCTCCGCGAAAAGGCAGCCTGTGATGTCCGGCATCGCCTCCCTCTGGTCGATTCACCAATGTGCCCATTGGCCGAAGGGAATGGGCTCCCATGAGGGCCCATTGATGACGCTCGATACGGTGATCAGCGGCTGCGTGACCTACTACCTTGACGAACAGAGACTCGATCCGCCGCGCATTGAGATGCTCGAGGACTGCCTGGCCGATCTGGAGGCCTTGCTCCCGGACATCACCGGTGAGGCCGGAGACTATTTTAGGCGCCTGCACGATCTGGGGCGGATGTTGCTGGAGCACTGAGATTCGGCGTGCCTGATGACGGGCGCGGGCCCCTACTCCAGTTGGGTGATGGGCTGAGAGGGGATCTGGAGCGCGCCATACAACAGCGTTGACGCCGTCGTCCACCGACGGCTGGAGTTGAGCAGCACCAGCAATAATTCTTTCCCGTCGTGGGAGACCTTGGCCACCAGACACCGGCCTGCTTTTGAGGTGAAGCCTGTCTTCACACCTTCGACACCGGGAATCCGTCCCAGGAGGTGGTTGGTATTGCGCAGGAGGTAGGATCGATTCGCGTTGATGGCCGAAATGACTTCGAGCTTGGAGCGAACGAACGTCCTGAAGGTCGGGTGCCTCATGGCCACTTCCGTCAGCATGGCCAGGTCTGTCGCGGTGCTGTAATGGTCCGGCGCGTCGAATCCGCAGGCATTGGCGTAGTGCGTATCGGTGAGTCCGAGCGCCTGCGCTTTGACGTTCATGAGCTCGACAAACCCCTCTTCCGATCCGGCCACGTGCTCAACGGCGGCCAGACAGGCGTCGTTTGCGGACATGATGAGCATCGCCTTGACCAGGTCCTCCAATCGGAACGCCTGGCCGGTTTTGAGACGCAAGTGGGTCTTGTGGGCCGCGGCCGCCTTGCGACTCACGGTCGCCGGTTCATGCAACTGTCCATGTTCCAGGATGACCAGGGCCGACATGATCTTGGTGAGGCTGGCTGGAGGCACCCGCCGTTGAGCCTGATACTCATACAGGGTCTGGCCGGTTGAGAGGTCCTTCAAGAGAATGCTGTGCGCGGGAATTCCCCCCGCGCCCCGTCTTCCCTTGTTCCAGGCAAAGCCGCGTGTGGCTGGTGGGGAGAGCGTCGTCGTTGTCGATTGGTCAATCTCGGCCCAGGCGCCTGAAGGGACGAGCAACGCCAGAACCAGGAGGCCGGCCGGCCACACCACCGTGGGGGGGAAGGAGGCGAAGAGACGAGGGACGATGTTCATACTAGAGCGACATGGTTTCACGCACTTGTTTCCCGCGAAATCCGCTTTCGAGCACCTTGTGAAAGAAGCGGAGGAGATCGGCCAGGTCCAGCCAAAATCCACAGTTCAAACAGCGGGCATAGAGTCGTCGGCTGAGTAACGTGTAGTGCCGCTCCACCATCATGTGCCCCTGGCATTTCAAACAGTGCATGAGCGTCAGGGCCTTAGCGCACGCGGTTGAGCACAAGCGCCAGACAGCCGGCAAAGAGGCCTCCCCCCAGAATCGTCGTCCCCACGCTGGCCAGGGAGGGGGAATGACCGCCCGTCACGGGATGATACAGCAGCGTAGGAATGCCCCCCTGGAGCATGAGCACCGAGACGGTCATCAGGGCTCCCATCATGAACCACCAGCCGAATGTTCTCACCGTTCCTGCCTCTCACCGCAACGAGGCTCCTTCCTGCGCCAATCGGCCTCTTGCGGCCACTCTAAGCCCGCATCGGAGGGCTGTCAAGAATCCCGACGCAACCGCTCTCGAAGATGGTTAGGACTTCTCGGCGGCGGATGGCGGTTGTGCGACAGATTTCAAGCCTCGATGGAGAAAGATGGACACGTTCCCCGCGCCGTTGTTCACGGTCACGAAGCCGGGCGCCTCGGTTTCACCGATCCGCAGATGCAGGGCCGCAATGGCGAAGGGCCCGGCCTTGGTACGATAGTTCACCGGGGGAAAGCGGAACGAACCGTCTCCTTTGCCGAAGAGAATCGAGACGTTGTTGGACTGCACGTTGGCGATGGCGACGTCCACCAACGTGTCGCCATTGAAGTCGCCGGCCATCCCGTACACGGGCCCCGTATCCGCTCCGAAATCCTTCCCCTTCTGAAAGGTCCCGTCGCCGTTGCCCACAAAGGTCGTGAACGTGTCCATCTCTCCATTGATGATCAGCAGATCGGTCCGGCGGTCATTGTTGAAATCGGCGAAGCCGGCGACGAGAGGCCGTTTGCCGGTCCGGTAGTCGGTCGGAGTGCGAAACGTGCCGTCTCCATTGCCCAGCCACACGGAGACGGCGCTGCTCATGGGCCCGCCGTTGGTCACCACCAGGTCCCGTTGCCCGTCCTGGTTCAGATCCTGGATCGCCACGGACGTGGGGGTGTCGCCGTATTCGTAGATCGCGCCGTCGCGGAACGTCCC
>SWDL01000056.1 GCA_005116795.1 Nitrospira sp.
TCAGTGGGTGAGCCAAATCCTTTCCAATGCCCCGCCCGCCATTGTCTCCGTCTTCGCCGGACGCATCGCCGACACGGGAATTGACCCGGTGCCCTTGATGCGGGACGCACTGGATATTCTTCGAGTTTGTCCGTCGGCCGAGTTGCTCTGGGCTAGTCCGAGGGAGGTGCTCAATATCGTACAAGCCGATGCAATGGGCTGCCATATTATCACGGTCACGAATGATTTGCTGAATAAGGTCCCTATTCTCGGGACAGATTTGGCGGAGATGTCCTTGCAGACAGTGAAAATGTTCCACGACGACGCGAGGGCGGCCGGCTATTATCTGCCGTGAGGGCCATGTGCTTGGCAGACGGGGGTGGCCTCCACTTCATTGAGCTCACAATTGACGGCCCGTGAACTCAATCTCTTAAGCTCTCTTCCGCAGACCAATCGTCAACCTCGGAAGGGTGTGGCGATCCAAGCGGACCGAGAGCTTGCCTGCCGGTTTGGCAGGGAATATTTCGACGGACCACGGACACAGGGCTATGGCGGCTATGTCTATGATGGTCGCTGGAAACCGGTCGCGCGGCGCATGGCGGAGCACTATCAACTTGACGAGTCGGCCCGTATCCTCGATGTCGGATGTGCCAAAGGGTTCCTTCTTCATGATTTCATGGAACTCCTGCCGAAGGCCACCCTCGCTGGGTTGGATATCTCTGAATATGCGGTGCTAAATGCTATGGAGCGGGTTCGGCCCTTGCTCCGAGTCGGGAACGCGAAGGAGCTTCCATGGCCGGATCACTCATTCGATCTTGTCTTGGCCATCAATACGATCCATAATCTCCAACTTTCGGAGTGCAAACAGGCTCTCCGGGAAATTCAGCGAGTCTCTCGCAAGCACGCGTATGTGGTGGTGGATGCGTATCGGACAGAGGCCCAGCGGCAACGACTGTTGGAGTGGATCCTTACCGCAAAAACCTTCCTGCACGTAGAGGAATGGAAACAGCTCTTTCAAGAAGCCGGATACTCTGGCGACTATTACTGGTTTATCTTGGAGTAGGCCCGAATACCTCAAGAGGGGAAGTCAGAGTCAGGAGTGAAACGACTCCGGGTCCGGTCGCGACGCTGGATAAAGGGCGAAACAATGGGAATTTCTAAAGAAGAGATACTTTCCTTGCTCCGCGGGATGCTGCGCATCCGCTGTCTGGAGGAGACGCTTGCGGAACGATATCAGGAGCAGGAAATGCAGACCCCGACACACTTTTCCATTGGCCAGGAAGCGACGGCGGTGGGAGTCTGTTCGGCGCTTGAACAGCAGGACGTGATCTATAGCGGCCACCGATGTCACGCCCACTATCTGGCCAAAGGCGGCCCCCTGCTCGGACTGGTCGGGGAGCTCTATGGACGAGAAGTTGGATGTGCCAGGGGGCGAGGGGGGTCGGTACATTTGACGGACGCCGGCTCCGGGGTGATTGCGAGTTCGGCAATCTTGGGGCAGACGATCGCGGTCGCGGTGGGATCAGCATGGGCGTTCAGCTTAGACCACTCTCGTCGTGTTGCAGTCGCCTTTTTCGGCGACGGGGCAGTAGAAGAGGGCATTTTTCACGAAAGTCTGAATTTTGCGGCCCTGCACAAGGTCCCTGTGCTTTTTGTGTGTGAGAACAATCTCTATTCTACCCATTCATCGCTCGCCGTGCGGCAGCCCGCAGGGATTCAGATATATGAGCGTGCACGAGCCTATTCCCTACCGTCCCGGCAAGTCGATGGGAATGACGTGGCGGCCGTGTTTCAGGCGACCCGCGAAGCGGTGGAATGGTGTCGAAGTGGGAGGGGACCCTATTTTCTGGAAGGCCTCACCTATCGTTGGAGAGAACACGTCGGCCCGCTCTGGGACTACGATGCAGGGTATCGAACGAAAGCCGAAGTTGAGGAGTGGATGGCGCGCTGTCCGATCAAGCGGCTGTCCGAACAGTTGCTGAGAGATGGGCTTTGCTCGGAAGGAGAACTTCGTCGCTGGAGAGAGGAGATCCAGCAGGAGATTGCCCACGCCATCGTAGTGGCCAAGAGCAGCCCGTTCCCGTCGGTTCAATGTCTCCTGGAAGGTACCTACTGAGTATGCGACGGCTCAAGTATTGGCAGGCGATTAGCGAGGCGACCGTGCAGTGCATGGAGGGAGATCCAAACATCCTGATCGCCGGGATCGGGGTCGATGATCACAAGGGTATGTTTGGGACGACTCGCGGAGCGTTCCAAAGGTTTGGACGCTCGCGGGTTTTTGATATCCCCAATTGTGAAAATGCCATGGCCGGCATCGCGATTGGGGCCGCGGCGGTCGGCAAGCGACCGCTGGTCGTGCATCCGCGAAATGATTTCATGTTCCTCGCGATGGATCAGATATTCAATCTTGCGGCCAAGTGGAAGTACATGTATGGGACGCAAGCCGGTGTCCCCGTCGTCTTCCGTGGGATTGTGGGACGGGGCTGGGGGCAGGGGGCGACTCATTCGCAAAGCCTGCAGGCGACGTTTGCCCATTTCCCGGGTCTTCACGTCGCGGCTCCCGCCTCTCCCGCTGATGCTAAAGGATTGTTGGTCAGCGCACTCCAAGGTTCCACGCCGGTGGTTCTTCTCGAGAATCGAGCGTTATATGAATTGGAGGGAGATGTGGCGGAAGCGCCGACCCCGATACCGTTTGGCCAGGGACGTATCATCCGCGAAGGGAATGACATCACGATCGTCGGGGCATCTCTGATGGCCTATGAGGCTGACCGAGCCGCAGATATCCTTGGAGAAAAAGGGATACGCGCCGAGGTCATCGACCCCAGGAGTATGCGTCCCCTCGACGAGCGGATCATCCTTGACTCGCTTCGGAAAACTGGACACCTGGTGGTCGCGGATACCAGTTGGGCTGCGTATGGGTTTGCGGCAGAAGTCGCCGCCGTCGCCGCGGAGAAAGGCTTTGCGTTTCTCAAGGCCCCGGTACGCCGGATCACGTTGCCGGATTGCCCCGCGCCGGTTTCGGAGCCATTGGAGAAGGCGTTTCATCCGAGTCCGATGACAATCGTTCAAGCCTGCCTGGAAGTTCTGCAGAGTGAAGTTTCTTCCGTGAGGGGACTGCGTGATGTTCAAGAACGATTTACAGGGCCCTATTGAAGGCCCAGGTCGTGCGTTGATGTTTGAAGAGGGGGCATGACACAAGGCAGGATCACGAGCGTGCTGGTGACGGGAGGGGCTGGCTATGTTGGAGCCGTCCTGGTGCCCAAACTGCTAGAAAAGGGATACCGAGTCCGGGTCATCGATTTGTTTCTGTTCGGGCACGATGTCTTACCTGCTGATTCCCGATTGGAATGCATGGAAGGTGATATCCGCGATCAGGGTCTGCTGAAACGTGTCATGGCGGGCATCGACGCGGTTATTCATCTGGCGTGCATCTCAAACGATCCCAGTTTCGAGCTCAATCCCGCGCTCAGTCGCACGATCAACTACGAGTGCTTCGAGCCGATGGTGATAATCGCCAAGGAGGCGGGAGTGCGCCGATTCATCTATGCCTCTACCTCCAGCGTGTACGGAGTCAGCGAGGTCCCGGACGTGACGGAGGAGCATCCGCTGGTGCCGCTCACGGATTACAACAAGTACAAGGGTATGTGTGAGCCCCTGCTCTTTAAGCATCAAGACCGTGACTTTACCACCGTGACGATCCGCCCGGCGACCGTCTGCGGGTATTCCCCGCGCTTGCGGTTGGACTTGTCTATCAACATCCTCACGAATCATGCCGTGACGAATCGGAAAATTCTGATTTTTGGTGGGTCGCAGAAGCGCCCCAATATTCATATTGACGACATTGCGGACCTCTACGTAGACTTGTTGGAGTATCCGAGCGAGACCATTGCCGGTGAAATCTTCAATGCGGCCTACGAGAATTTCACCATCGCGCAGTTGGCGGAGATGGTTCGCACTGTGGTTGCCAGAGAAATGCCGAAGTTGGCGCCGATCTCACTGGAAACCACGCCCAGCAATGATCTGCGCTCCTACCATGTGTCTTCGGCAAAGATCAAGCGAGTGTTGGGATGGACTCCGAAGCGGACCTTGGAACAGGCGGTCGTGGATCTTTGTCGTGCGTTCCGCGAGGGGAAGATCCCGAATTCGATGAGCGATATTCGATACTACAACGTGAAAACGGTCCAGGCGTCGCCGCTCGCCCAAGAGGTCGGACCGGGACGATAATCCGAGGCAGGGTTGATGAAGGTCTGGGCGGTGCTCGGGGGGGAGGATGGGTCGGGTCCCATCTGTCCCGGTACCTTCTACTGCACGACTCGACGATGCGGATCGTCGTGGTGGGGCGAAGTCCGGAACGTGCGCCGGAACTCTCGCTGCATCGGGCTATCGATGATGCCCGTTATGAGTTTCATCAGATCCATCTGGTGTCTGAGACCAAGCGACTTCTCTCGCTACTTGATGAGTGCAAGCCGGAGGTGATCGTGAATCTCGCGGCCCAAGGCGAGGAGGCTTCGAGTTGGAGTCAGGCGTGGCGCTATTTCGAAACCAACACAGTGGTGTTGACGAAGGTCGTGGAAGCATTGCTTGGGGCGGGCTGGTTGCTCCGGTGGGTGCAGATCGGAAGCGCCTCCGTGTATGGGACGGGAACAGTGGCCTCGTCGGAGGAGGCCCCGCTGGCGGCCGGTACGCCCTACGCAGTGTCGAAAGCAGCCGCCGACCTCTATCTCCAGGCTGTGGGACAGGTGAAGCAATTTCCGGCAACAATCCTGCGCCCGCCGGGACTCTATGGCGCCGGCCAACACGTCTTTCGCGTGATTCCTCGCGCGATTCTCAGCGCGCTGCTGGGGAAGCGATTGCCCTTGCATGGGGGAGGTGCCGCCACGAAATACTATCTGCACGCAGAGGATCTGTGCCGGGCCATCTCGTGCGTGGCGGAATCGGTATCGCCCGGGCCTGTCTATAACGTCGGGCCCACTGAGGGCGTCACGATTCGTGCCGTGGTGGAGCAAATCGCCCAGAAGGCCGGAGTCCCCTTCAATGATCTGGTGGAATCATTCCCGTCACGCGGGAAGCATGAAACCCAGGCCAGTTTGGATAGCGAGCGAATCAGGCGGGAGTTGGGGTGGAAGCCGATGGTGAGTCTGTCGCAGGGCTTGGACGAGACGATCGCATGGATGCGCCCTCGGCTTGAATGGCTGCAGCAGGAGCCGAGCGAATTTGCCTTGCGGGCTTAGGAGGATGAGGGAAAAGTGTCATTAGGAGAATTGATGTGAAAGCGATCGTGACCGGCGGCGCGGGATTCATCGGGAGCCACATGGTCGATCTCCTCTTGGACCGAGG
>SWDL01000057.1 GCA_005116795.1 Nitrospira sp.
TCCGTGAGCACCGAGACGGCCGAAGCCCCATGGTCACGATAGCGCGTGGCGATCTCCACCGGCTCGAACGTGTCTTTGAATTCCTCGCGCAGTATGCCCAGGCTGGGCGAGGCCTTCTTCACTTCGGCAATCAAGGCCGGACTTTCGGGCGTTCGCGTCGCTTCCAAAGCCACGGTGAAGCCCATCGGCGCGCCCCGATCGCGAATCTTCGCCTTCAGTTCAGACAGATAGCCGCGACTCTGTTTCCGCCGCACCTCCGCCTTCTTATGTTCCACGATCCGATCGAGCATCATCGGTTCGTGAACTCGATCAGTCGCTCCAATTTGTCGATCGGCGCCCCGCTCTCAATCACCTTCCCGGCCAGTTCATATCCCTCTCGCAGGGTCTTGGCTTTGCCGCCCGCGACGAGGGCCGGCGCCGCATTCAAACATACGATGTCGCGCTTGGGCCCCTTCCACCCCCGCAGCACCTGCCGGGTGATCTCCGCATTGTCTTCAGGCGTCCCGCCCATCAAGTCTTTCGGACGGGCTCGATCCAGCCCGAAGTCTTTCGGCTCGATACAGTAACTCGACACGAGGCCGGCCTTGCCCTCCGAGACCCAGGTGCGATCGGTGAGGGTGACCTCGTCCAGGCCGTCCATCCCGTGGACCACGAAACAGTGGCGCGTCCCGAGCTGTACCGACACCTTGGCCATCAGTTCCGTCAGTCGCTCCTCATAGACACCGATCACTTGCACCGTGGCCCCGGCCGGGTTCGCGAGGGGACCCAGCACATTGAGCAGAGTCCGAATTCCCATGTCCTGTCGCGGAGCCGCGCACTGCTTCATGGCGCCATGGAAGAGCGGCGCGAACAGAAACCCGATCCCGACCTCATCGATGCACTCCGCAAGGCGGTCCGTCGGCACATCGATGCGAACGCCGAGCGCCATGAGCACATCGGCGCTGCCGGAGCGTGACGAGACGGATCGATTGCCATGTTTCGCCACCGTGAGCCCGGCGCCGGCGACGACGAATGCCGCAGTCGTCGAAATGTTGAAGGTATCGGCTCGATCGCCGCCCGTTCCACAGGTATCCACGACCAGCGGACTGGCCACTCGGATCTGCACGGCCTTTCGACGCATGGCCCTCGCCGAGCCGGCGATCTCGTCGACGGTTTCACCTTTGACCCGGAGTCCCATCAAATACGCGCCGGTCTGGGCCGGCGTCGCCTTGCCGTCCATGATCTCGATCAGGACTTCTTCCGCTTCTTTCTCCGTGAGGTCCTGGCGATCAGCCAGCTTGGCGAGGGCGTCTTTCATCATGATGGGGTGAGTGATCGCACGCTTCTAAAGCTTCAAGAAGTTTCGCAAGAGGTCCTTTCCGGCGGCGGTGAGGATCGACTCCGGATGAAACTGTACTCCTTCGACCCCGAGCGTCTTGTGCCGAAGCCCCATGATTTCTCCCTCATCCGTTTCCGCCGTCACCTCCAGGCACTCCGGCAGGGAGTTCCGGTCGACCAGGAGCGAATGGTAGCGCGTCGCTTCGAACGGATTAGGAAGATTTCGGAACAGCGTCTTTCCGTCGTGCCGGATCATGGAGGTCTTGCCGTGCATGAGCCGGCCGGCCCGCACGACCTGACCGCCGAATGCCACCGCCAGGGATTGATGCCCGAGACAGACGCCGAGGAGCGGGAGACGGCCCGCAAAGCGCCGGATCGTCTCAACCGACACGCCGGCTTCTTTCGGCGTACAGGGGCCGGGGGACACCACGATCCGCTGCGGCGCCAGCGCCACGATGTCATCGACCGCGATCGCATCGTTGCGGTAGACCCGCACGTCCTCGCCCAACTCCCCGAAGTACTGCACGAGGTTGTACGTAAATGAATCGTAGTTGTCGATCATCAGTAACATAGAAAGTACTCGTCGTTCGTCGTTCGT
>SWDL01000058.1 GCA_005116795.1 Nitrospira sp.
CCCTGGACCGAGGCCACGTGCCCCTCGTAAAGCCACAAGTGTCCGCTCTGGAACCGCGCCACGCCCGGCGGCGTCGGCACAACCTGTCCGGTCGGCTGGTCAGTGGTCATGGTGTAAGTCGCCTCTCAATGCCTTAACGACCGGCGCTCACCCGCGGACGCTCATCGATCAACACCTGCGGCCGTCGGGTGCAGCGCCTGGTTAGACGGCGTCGTTTTGCCTTTTCGAAGCAGGAGCTTTGTTACCACGCTTGCCACGCTGTTCTCGTACCCCGAGTCCTGCAGCGCCTCGATCGCAGCGCGAAGCTCCGTTGGCCCAAACAGTTTCCAGTGATTCCGACTAAAGTGCTCTGCGAGCCAAGCTTCGTCGCCTTTCACCTTACCGGCCGCCAACGCCAGTACGACCGAGGGTCGCCGCCCACAAAACCCCGCGTGGGTCAGCTGCTTCTTTAACCGACTCATGACAACCTTGCGCAAGGTCGGTTCGAAAAAGAGCTTATATCGCTTCTTTCCTTTACGACTCCGCCCCTGAAAGACCTCGCAGCTGACACCGGCAGAATCGAGAAAGGACTTACACTCGACAACCAAGAGTTCGTTTGAGCGACCCTTGTACGCCACCACGTCAAGTTCCCATCGCGGCGACGAGTGCCGCCCGATCCTTCGCTTTTCGGCTTTGGTCAGATCGACTTTGACGCTCGTCTGAGTCCAGTAGCCTTTGCGCTGCAGGATGGCCGCGACCACACTTTCGAATGAATCCATCCGTGTTTCGCCAATTGTTGAATCAGCCGTCTAACTACTAAATGAGCTGCGACAGGAACCCTGAGGCCGACGGCCCATTGCTGCCAGCCCCCTGGCCCCTGGCGACCCAAAATCGTAGCCACTATCGTCACTTACGGAAACCCTGTCAAGCACCACCTGCGGGACAACACGGCCACTCCGGCGGCCTATTCCCTACCGGCCCCCAGCCTATTTCTGCCCAGCCGAGCCGCCGGAGGGGATTCGTGCAGGTGAGGTCTGTACGGCTCACGGGGCACAGGATGGCTGTCATACAAATCGAACGAGAAGGAGCCAGCTCAGGCCCGGTCCGTCGGTGGCCGGCGATCGTGCTTCCGGAGTTCTTCGAACAGCTCTTTCTGTCGCGCAGACAGGTCGGTCGGGGTGTGTACGCCGACGATGACGAAGAGGTTTCCGCGCCCTTTTCCTTTCAGTCGAGGCATGCCTTTGCCCTTGAGGCGAAGGGTTGTTCCACTTTGAGTTCCGGCGGGCACGGTCACTTGTACCGTATTTTCCCCAAGCCCCGAGACCGGAACCTTGCTGCCCAAGGCTGCCTCGGAACAAGAGAGCAATGCCGCTGTATAGAGATCATCCCCCTGCCGCTGGAGCCGCGGATGCGGAGCCACATGCGCGCGAATCAAGAGGTCTCCAGCCGGGGCTCCGGCCGGACCGGCTTCGCCCTGGCCACTCAGGCGAATCACCATTCCATCATCCACCCCCACAGGAATGTGAACTTTGAGCGTATGTGGAAGAAAACGGATCCCCCTGCCCTGGCAGGTTTCACAGGGGGATTCGATCCACTGCCCCCTCCCCTTGCAACGAGGACAGTCGGTCAGGGTCACCATGCGCACCCCTTTTCCACTCTTGACCTCCTGCCTCTGTCCCGACCCCCCACAATCCTGGCAGGTGGTGGGACTCGTGCCGGGCTTGGCGCCCGATCCCTGGCAGATCCCGCAGGTATCGGATCGGGTCATCTCGATCACACGCTCACCGCCCTCGGCCGCTTCTTCCAGAGAAAGCTCAAGGTCATACCGCAAATCAGGCCCGCGCCGGCTTGCCCGCCCGGCCTGCGTCCGTGGGCCGAACATATCGCCGAAGAGTCCGAACAAATCCCCGGCTCGCCCCCCGAAGAAATCGCCGAAATGAAAGTCGCGCATCAGATCTTCAGTCGACCAGCGTTCACTCACTCCGACGTGGCCGGTCGTGTCATACTCCTTTCGCTTCGTCTCGTCGGACAAGACCGCATAGGCCTCCGCGATCTCTCGGAACTTGGCGGTCGCATCC
>SWDL01000059.1 GCA_005116795.1 Nitrospira sp.
ACGGTGGCCACCCGGCTGAGGTCAACTCTCCGGCTCCTCAGATTCGCCCGGAAGCGCTCCTCGGAACATTGGTAGGCTCCCTCATGATAGTCGACATGCCGCTCACCTTCCCCTCCCGGGATGCCTTCGAAGGAATCGAACGCAAAAAACCTCGGCGGATTTTCCTTCCACCTCCGGTACTCCGGCGTGTCGTAGCCATAGGCGAGATGACGCTGCCTGTTGGATTGAAGCGCGTGGTACGCGGCTGCAAAAGAGCTTCCCTCCCAGACACCGAACTCGAGATAGTCCCCTTCGACCTGGTTCCAGGTGACGAAGGACATGGCGGTGTTCAGGCAGCCATGCAGTCCGATGTAGTTCGAAGACAATACCTGGCCCGCGATGCGCGGAAATAGGCGGGCCGCCAGCGTGAACAGATGTCGCAGCATCAGTCGTCCTCCTCAGCCTGCCGGCTTCATGTCCGGCTTCGGACCCATCGCCCATCCATACAGACGCGTCGCAAGGTAGCGAAGCTCACGATGGACATGCCGGAGGCTTGAGTCCGCGGTGGACAACGTACGTTGGTACAAAGCATTCCGCAAGGCGCTATCGTCACAGGTGGTTTTTCGGGGATCGCGATAGAAGTCTTCGATTTTCTCAACCCCCATCCCAGAGGTCGACAGCCAGCGAGGCACGCAGTCTCCGAGCACATCTACGTCCGTGAGGACCTTGCTCACGCCCATGCCGGTCGTCGGGCAAGGCCCTTGGTACGCGTCGCCCAAGAGGACGAGCCCCGGCTGGACATGCCCCTCGGCTCGATAGAGATCAATGGGGCACATTTCAATGCGACTTGAGACATGGAAAGGCCCGGCAAAGTGGCCGAGCTTCGGCAAGTCCCGCATGAGTTGCTCGTCCGCGTTCTTGCCGAACCGGCGCACCCACTCCTCACCCGGCACCCGGTAGACGAAGTAGTTGGCCCGCATCACTTCACGGATGGGGAAGAGGGTCAGGAAGGCGCCCCGTGTTTGGACCCCGTCCGGGTAGTAGGTCAAGGAATCGAAGGGGAACGGCTTCCCATCATCTCGCGCAAT
>SWDL01000142.1 GCA_005116795.1 Nitrospira sp.
GTCGTATTGGTCGTGACCCGGAACCCTCCGGCGAGGGCGGCCTTGATGGCCTTCACCGCCACGTCATAGACCCCATCGCGGCAGACGGCCAAGTCATGCTCGTCCCGCATCCCATCCATATGAATGCTGAACGTCAGATACTTGGACGGGGTGAATTCGGCAAGTTTCCGCTCCAGCAAAATCGCATTCGTGCAGACGTAGACGTAGCGCTTCTGGGCCACGAGCCCGCGGACGGTTTCAGACAACCGCGGGTGGATCAGGGGCTCCCCGCCAGGAATGCTGACGATCGGCGCCCCGCACTCCTCCGCCGCCGCCCAGCACTGTTCGGGGGAGAGTTGCTTGTCGAGAATATGATCGGGATATTGGATCTTGCCGCAACCGGCGCAGGCCAGATTACAGCGTAGAATGGGCTCGAGCATCAGAACCAGCGGATACCGCTCGATCCTCCGGAGCCGTTTGCCGAGGACATAGGACGCCACCGTCCACATTTGTGATACTGGAACAGCCATTCGTGACTCCTTCATCTATAGAGATCGGCGGCATAGGCCGCCGAGGGGTACGCTCAAGAAACTGGGCGTCATTCTAACAACCGCTCTTCCGACTGGTCAATGTTTTCGGAGGGAAACTGAGCAGAGACAAGGTACGGGACGCAGAAAAAATGGAGGCTCCGGGCGGGGTGCGCGAGCCGAGAGCCTTGACATGAGGCCACGAGGTTGAAAGAATCCAGACTTAATGGGAGGTGCGCCATGGAGATCGATCCGAGTAAGCTACAGGATTTCATGGGGAAAGCCGTCGGCGATATCGGGGCCGCGATGAGCGCGAACATGGTGCTCCTGGGCGACCGGCTGGGTCTGTATAAGGCCATGGCCGCACGGGGGCCGCTGACGCCGGCCGAGCTGGCCAAGGCCACCAAGACGGCGGAACGGTATGTGCGCGAATGGCTGGGGAACCAGGCAGCCGGTGGGTACGTCACCTACGACTCCACCACAGGCCGGTATGCGCTCCCGCCCGAACAGGCTGTCGCCCTGGCGGACGAGTCGAGCCCCTTTTTCCTGCCGGGCGCTTTTCAGGTGATTGCCGCCACGTTCATGGCTGAGCCGAAGATCGCGCAGCGATTTAAGACCGGCAAAGGTCTCGGATGGGATCAGCACGACCATCGACTCTTTGAAGGCACTGAACGCTTCTTCCGACCCAATTACGTCG
>SWDL01000060.1 GCA_005116795.1 Nitrospira sp.
CTTCTTCAAGGTCGCGGCGCCGTTCACCTTGCGACGCGAGCCGATATGCATGGCCATGGGTTTCGGCGCCGGCGGCATGGTGGCGCCGCCTGAACTCGTGCCCATCTCCATCTGCCTCGCGCGTCCGCTTCCGCCGGATCGAGCCGGTCGCTGAACCAGTTCCACCAGTTGCTGCTGCAGACGCGCCTGTTCAGCCATCTGCGCTTGCAGTGAGGTCAATTGCGCGTTCAAATCCTTGCCGGTGGTGACCACCCGCTCCCGCTCATTCCGCGCCCGTGCCAGTTCTTCACGCTGCAGCTCAATCACCTGCCGGAACTCTCCGGCCCGTCGCTCGGCATCACGCAGCGTGCCTTCCAGTTGGGCTTTGGCGATGCGCGTCACCGCCAGCTCGTGCTGCAGTGTGTCCACCTCGGCGCGCAGCTCCTTGGCGCTCTGCTGGGCCCGGTTCAACTCGGCCTTCAGGACTTCGGGCATGGAGTAGGGATCTCCGCTGAGGAAGCTGTGGGTACAGCCGGTCGTCCCGATGGCCATGAGCAAGGCGCCGATGAGCAGCCGCCCTCCTGGGGGCACCAGTAAGCGAATAGGTGACGGCCGACATGACCGGCGCACGTGAGGCTGACCCCGTTCCATACGCGTCATCGATCGATCACGCTTGCCTACCACTGGTTGTAGGGAAGGCCGTTGCTGCCGACCAGATCCGACCCGGAACGGGCATCCCAGATGCCGCCTTCCGACGGGTCCGCGATTTCCTGCCAGCTCGACGGCGACGCGGTAAAAGGATCCACCGGCATCGCGCGAAGGTACCCGCCCGACACGAGTTCCGCAAGAGCCTTGGGATACTGTCCCTTGTCGGCCCGGTACTGATCGAGCAAGTCGCGCAGGATAAAGAGGTCCTGCCGCAAGGTCGCCTCCCGCGCTTTCTTGACGGTGCCCTGATAGGCCGGCTCAGCCACGGAGGCCAAGATGCCGACGATCGACACGACGATGAGCAGTTCCAGGAGGCTGAATCCTCGTTCATTCCTCGACGGACGCTTACCATTCGCGATATTTGGTTCCATTTAAAGCGATGTCCTGGCTCTGCGTGGTGACATCATACACATCAGCCCCACACCAACTGGCGGTCTCCGGAGGATCCGTGTAGCAGCGAATGATCCAATCCGGTTTGCCGGTCATGGGATCCAGGGGCACGGTCCGAAGGTACCGCTTGGTCGTCGTGCCCTTCACGGTCGCTTCTTCTCCCGTCAAGGTGACGGCCAAGAGACTGCTCAGCGATTTGGGATACCCGTAGATTCCGGCCACATCCTTACAGGTCAGCTTGTTTTTCAAGCAGAGGGGGCCGAGCAAGACATCTCCTTCACGATTCCAGTCGGTCTTGAAGGTATCGATCGCGCTCCGTACCGCCCGCAAGGCCTGGCGCAACTCGATTTCCCGCGTCCGCTTCATCGACACTTTCGTGAGCGGCGCCGCCACGGAGGCCAAGACCATGATGATGCTCAGCGTGGCCAGCAACTCCAGGAACGTGACACCTGCGTCGCGCCTCATCGCACACGAACCATCGCCTGCTCGCCGACACTGGGTTGCAGCCGTTGTCCTTGGCGGGATGCGGCAGGGGCCACCAAGCTCACCGGCGACACCCCGACTCCCTTCGAGGCGAACGTCAGCACGGCGAGTGTGCCGTTCCCGGAAATCGGCGCACCCGTTCTTTTCATGGTCACGACCACCGAATCCCCTCCCGGCGCAGCCGTGACCGACACCGTCCCGGGCGGATTGCCCTGTCGCACCAGATCGCCTTCAAGAGCGGTCCGATATTCGAGCACCTGTGGGTCAAACCCCACCGTCACCGAGGCTTCTTCAAAGCCCTCCAAGCCTTCACCGGTCACCAAGACCTGAATCTCCTGGCCGAGCTCGGCGCTCACCTCGGTCGGCTTCACGACGAAGCGGCTCGCGACCGCGGCCGGCGAACCGGCTGCCGGAGGCAGCGCCTGCGCCGGCCCGGCTGATGCAACTGGAGGCTGTTCCCGCATCTCACGGGCGCCACCTCCCAAACTCACCTGTTTCGGTCCCGCGCTCGGAAACAGCGGGCGCGTCGAATAGAGCGACTCAGTCCCGGACCAGACCGTCTGCATTTCGGGGCTGGCCGGCGACATCGGCTGAAGAATGTGCGGCGTGATCGTGAGAATAACCTCGGTGGTCACTTTGTCTGTCGTGAAGCCGCTGAACAGCCATCCGATGAGGGGCAGGTCGCCAAGAATCGGGATCGAGGTCCGCGACTTTCGATCTTCATCCTGGATCAACCCGGCCAGGACGACGGTCTCCCCGTCTTTCATCTGCAGAACGGTTTCGGCGGTGCGGTTCCCGAACCGGAAGGTCTTGATGGGCGGCGAGGCCTGGAGTGTGACCTCGTCACCGAGTCGAGTCACTTCCACCTTCATCTTGAGCGCCAGTTCATTCATCAATCGGATCGTCGGCTCGACCGAGAGCTTGATGCCGGTATCCCGAAACTCAATGCTCGTCACCGTCGAGGTGGTGGGCACCGACCCGGTCGTGACCTGGCCCGGCAACACGTTCGTCGTGGACAGCAAGATCGGTTGCTTGTCGCCGATGTTGATCTCGCCCTTCTTGTTGTTCACCACCCGCAGTTTCGGCGAAGCCAGCGTCCGGGCGTCTGATTCCTGTTTGAAGAAGTCCAACTGCACGCTGCCTGGGATGGTGAACAGATAGGTCTGATCGCCGAGATTCTTGAGTTCATTAAAGAAAAATGCGCCGGGATTGCCCGTCCCGTTAGAGCCGGACACTTGCCCTCCCAGGCCGTATCGGCCGTAGGTGAAGCCGTACCGCATGCTCTTGGTCCGGTTCACCTCGAGGACTTCGAGGTCAAAGAGCACTTCGGGCTCCGGACGATCATTCGCCAGAATGATCCGCTCGGCCAGTTTCAACTTGTCGGGGTGGTCCCGAAGGACGACGGCGTTGATCATCTCGTTCGCATACATCCGCTTCGTATCCAGCATGCCTTTCAGCAGCGCCAGCATGTCCTTCGCCTTGGCCGTCTGCAGATAGAAGGTGCGGATCATCAGGTCCTGATACTGTTCCTGCTTCTGCTTGGTATTCGGCGTAATCAGGATCGTTTCGGGATCGACGCGGACGCTGAAGAGGCTGTTGCTGCTCAGGATGAGGTTCATCGCATCTTCGAACGGGGTGTCTTGGATGAAAATGCTGATGGCGTCGTTCTTCACGTCCTTGTCGAAGACCACGTTGATCCCGCCGGCGCGAGCCAGCACTTCAAAGACTTCCTTGATCTTGGCGTTCTGAAAACGAAGCGTGACCGGCTGGCTGAGTTTTTCTCCGCGTCGACCGCCGCTCAGCTTTTCTGAAAGGGTCATGATGCCTTCGAATGCGATCGTCAGGCTGGGATCCAACATCGCGGCCCGCTGGTAGGCCTCCATGGCTTCATCGAGGCGTCCGATGTTCTGAAGCTGCTCAGCGGTCCGGAGCTGGTCATGGGCCTCCTTCAGTTTCAGGAAATCGGCGAGAGCTTGGTGCCGCTCCACCCTGGCAGGCTCGAAGGTCAGGGCATGTTTCATTGCCTCGACGGCCTGATCTATCTTATGGTCCTTGAGCAGCGCCCGCGCCTGTTCCTCGTACTTGTTCGCGGCCTGTGCACGGGCCAGAGCCAGCTTCGCCTGGAGGCCTTGATCAAAGGCGTCATCGCGCCAAGCGCGCTGGTACGCGAGCACCGCTTCTTCCCACTGGCCGGCCTCGACAAACCGATCCCCACGCCGAACCTCACTGGAGGCAAAGAGCGAACAACTCGTCAGCGCGACAATGAAGAAAAGCGCCTGAGAACAGGAAAGAATTCGGCGGGGCAGCCTCATCGGTTGGGCTCTAGGTGCACAGGTTGTCCACATAGATGGATCATATGGATTCAATCGGCGAATCTACCAGATTTCATACCACACCGCAAGCTATTGGGGACCAGAGCGAGATATCCCCAGCATCTGGGGGAATATTTTGATATGATTCGCGGTTGAGTATGAAACGTGCCGCTCGGAAAAATTAAATAGAATAGTCTACTGCAACAATCTCACCAAGAGCCATTCCAGGTGTGGCTGAGATAGGCTTTTTGTGTGTGGCGGGCGAGAATGGCAGGGGCCATAGCCATTGAGAATACGAGCGGTTTGTTCTTCAGGGAGCACTCCAGGCAGGCGAGGCAGACGGCTGGAAGTCCATGCCAAGAAGCGAGATGGCGAGAGGTTTCTTTGTAGGATGACGCCTACACGGGCCAGGGAAAGTCAGAGAGGAGCCACGTACCTCCTCATGATGCTCGCGATTGTGCTCATGGGCTTGGTGCTCTCCCTGGCGGGGCGGCAATGGAAAATGGCCATTCAGCGGGAACAAGAACTAGACCTCCTGATGAAGGGGTTGGAGATCCAGAACGCGATCGCAGCCTACTCCCTGACGATCAAGGCGGGCCGTGTGACTCAGGAAGAATACTACCCAGGCACTCTCGCCGAGCTGACCAGACCTCCTCGCCCCCTACTGCGCAAGGCCTATCCCGATCCGATGACGGGAAGCGACTGGGAACTTCTGCGCGCGCCCACCGGAGGCATCATGGGGGTCCGGAGTCGGAGCAAGTCGTTGGCGATCAAGCGATCCGACTTTCCCCCACCGATTCGTCATTTCGAAGGGCTCTCACGCTACAACGAATGGGTTTTTCAGTATCCTAATCCGTCATCGACGGGAATCGGCGTCCCGGCCGTCCCACCGGGAGGAATCCCTCCTCCGCCCTGATACCACTCACGCGCCCAGGGAACCGCAGGGCCCTCAGGGGCGCACAAAAGAGAAGGCCCCGTTTCCTGCTAGACAGAAAACGGAGCCTCCCGACTTGTCACAACAAGTCGCTTACGCCTGTTGTTTCCGCATTCTCCAGCCGATGAAACCGGCCAGACCCGAACCGAACAGGATGATCGAGCCGGGCTCCGGTGCCGAAGCCGAAATCGGCGCTTGTGGCGGACCCGTCAACGGATTCAAGGAGAAGTTGATATTGTCGATCGAGAGTCCCCCGATGGGCTGATCCCAGTAAAACGTGCTGATGCCCATCCACTTCGCCTGTTCTGGGAGTGACAAGCTGGTGACGTTGAAAGTACCCAGACTGCCCAGCGTGAACGACCCGCCTAAGTTAGACGTGAACGTCCCGTTGCCCAGACCACCAAAGTTCCCGACAACCGACAGGTAGTTGAGGGTCAACGTCCCAGTGCCCAGCTCGAACTTGTACTTGCTCGTATAGCCGTTCCCGTTTTCACCGTAAAGATCCCACGAACCGTCGCTGTTGTTGTCATCGATGAAAATGTGACCACTCGCTTGGAGCGAGGAAATCGTGATCCCCTGCTCCGTGTACGTGATCGGACCGGAATTGGCGCCGGGAAGGTCGAAGGTCATGGTCACCGCGTTCGCCTGACCTGCCGTCAACGCCAGCGCCAGCGCGCCGAACAGCACTGTTTTGGTCATCTGTTGAAGCATCATGATGAAAACCTCCCTTGTGGTTAGTGTGAATGAACCGCTCACGTCACTGCCGCTGCGCCTTGCTCTCGTTCAGTTTTGGGAGAGATACATCTCCCTGCCTGACGTGCCCACACCTACCGCAAGACCTATGCCCTTCATGATTATCCTGCAAGATCAATGACTTATGCATTTTTTCAATCTGTCTGCATATCCAGGAACTGTAAAATTCCATGACGACTCCGCCGTAGACAATAAACGGATGAGAGGGAAATCTATGAATCTACGATGAAATTCCATTGAAGGAAGAGACGTGAAAATAATCCTGACAGTCGATCGGCTACCAAAAGTGGGGAATCCCAACAGATGGGGGACTGTGTAGAAGGAGTGCCCGCGAAAGAGGTCAGCGGCGTGGCGTCGAGAGGGTATACTTCGCGATCAATTGATGGATCGTGGGACGGCTCACACCTAGTTCCTTGGCTGTACGCGTCACGTTGCCGTTGTGTTTGGCCAGCGTTCGCTCCACGAGTTCCCGCTCCACCACCGAACGGGATTCCCGCAAGGTGTGTCCGGACAACGGCCCGGCAGACACCTCAAGCTGAAGATCTTCCGGCAGGATACGGCTGCCTTCAGCCATGACCACCGCGCGATTGATCCGGTTTTCCAATTCACGGATATTGCCCGGCCATGCGTAGGTGTCTAGGGCGCCAAGGGCCTGCGCGCTGAATCCGACGATCTTCTTCCCATGCCGGACGGCAAAGCGATGCAACATCGCCTTCGCCAGCAATCGTAGGTCGTGCCCTCGCTCGCGGAGGGGGGGCATGGGGAGGCTCACGACATTGAGTCGATAGAACAGGTCTTCACGGAATCGCCCGTCTTTCATGGCCGCCTGGAGGTCCAGATTGGTCGCCGCAATCACGCGACCGTCAACGTCGATTTCTTCTCGGCCGCCGATCCGTTCGATCACTTGCGTCTGCAGAAACCGGAGCAATTTGACCTGCAGCGGCGGCGAGAGCTCTCCGATTTCGTCGAGAAACAGGGTGCCGCCCTGCGCCATTTCTACCCGGCCTTTGCGCTGGACATGGGCGCCCGTGAACGCCCCCTTTTCATGGCCGAACAGCTCGCTTTCCAGCAGCGTATCCGGGATGGCCCCACAGTTGATCGCCACGAAGGGACCGCGCTTCCTCGTGCTTTCTTGATGGATGGCGCGCGCCACCAATTCTTTGCCGGTGCCGCTCTCTCCGACGATCAAGACCGGGATATCGGAGGCGGCCACCCGGCGGATCGTTTTGAAGACCTGCTGCATGGCCGGACTCGTGCCCAGAATCTCGTGAAATGATTGCGTGGCCACGCGTTCCTGCAGGCTGCGATTATCCCGTTCCACCTCGGCCAGATACCGGGCGCGTTGGAGCACAATCTTCAGCACGTCGAGATCGAGCGGCTTGTTCAGATAATCGTAGGCCCCGCGACGGATGGCGGCCAAGGCATGCGTCCGTTCCTCATTGCCCGTGACGACAATGACCTTGACCATGGGGTCGGAACTGAGGAGATCCTCCAACGCGGCAAACCCCTCCGCCTGGCCTGTCTCGTCCGGAGGCAGACCGAGGTCGAGCGTCACCAGCGTCGGATGATGCTCCTTGAGCAGACTCGTCGCCGTGGGACGATCGCCGGCCTCGACGACCTGGTAGGATGCCTCAAGCCCCCACCGCATTTGTTCACGGAGGTCGGCATTGTCCTCCACTACGAGCAGCAACGGACGCTGGTCCGGTGCGGCATCGTGAGAGGGACTGGTCGCCTCGTTCACGCCTTGTCGCTCTCCGGTTTCAGGTTGTGATCCCATCGATGCCTACCACCATTTCCACTCGCCGGTCAGCAGCACATGGATGCCGAGCATCAGATTGGTGGTTCCATGTGCAACGATGCAGGGCCAAAGTCTCTTCGTCCGATACAGGAGCAGGTTATACGCCGCCCCGGCCATCATGCCGGCCAGCCAGAGTTGGTGCTCCAGACCGAAGAGTATCACGGTGACGGCGCAGGACTTGACCGTGAACCGGCCGAGATGGACCATCGAATAGTTCGTCTCATCGACGTACCGAATCAAGAACGATCGCCAGAACAACTCTTCCATGACCGGGACGACTACCGCGGCCCCGAATAGACGGATGGCGAGCAGGACCACCGCCGGCCGGCCGGCCGAGGAGGGATCATAGCCGGACAATGTTCCCTGGACGGCCCATGACCAGTCCATGCGGACCCACGCGGCATAGACCAGCAGGCCGATGACGACAGCCTCGATCATATGGGCCGGCTTGGAGAATATCCCGTCCTTCAATTCTTCATAACGGGACCGACACCAGAGAAGCAGGCTCACGACGACGACGGTCTTGAAAGGATAGAGCCACAGCTCCAACGGCGTCTGCCACCCTGCGGGGATGATCGACTGTCGGGCAAGCCATGGGACCGCACCGGCGATCGCGATACACGCCATGTAGGCCGCAAAGGGAAGAATCCGTGGATCCAGCAGGCTCAGGCCACTCGACAGGCCAGGGACCTCGGCCCTGCGATCCGGACTTGTGACGGCCGCTGTTCCCACTTTTGCCATCGCGTCAACTCTTCTCTTATCGATATCTTCCGACCACACTCACGAGTCGTCAGACGGCCGCAGCTTCGGATGACGTCTGCCCATGCCGGGACGAAAGAGCACAGGGCAAGGTCATCGTGACCCTGGTGCCTTTTCCGACCTCACTATCGATCCGGATCGTGCCATGATAGCCGGCCAGAATCCGTTTACATTCGTAGAGACCGAGGCCGAATCCCCCCTGCTTCGTGCTCCGAAAGGGTCGGAACAGTGTGCGCAGGCGCTCCTCACCGATACCGGGACCTGAATCGCTGACGGTGATAACGACCGAGTCCTCCTTCCGTGCGGTGAGGACGCGGATCTCCCCCTGTTCCCCAACGGCCTGCTGGGCGTTCAGGATGACATTGAGCAGGACCTGATGGAGCTGGTCACGGGCCATCCGAACGCTCGGGACCGACTCCCCGAGTTGCCTCACGCGGGATCGTTGGCTGGGCGCGATCAATCGGATGGTCTCTGCGACGGCGGCGTGTACATTCGCGTCCTCCGTGTAGCCGCTCCGGGGTGTCGTGAGGGAAAGCTTGGCCATGAGGGTCATCATCTTCTGCACCGTTCCGGTCACCGTCCGCAAGGCCGATTTCTGAAAACGTGGATCATGTCCGTGGGCCTCCGCATTCTGGACGACCAACGAGAGTTGTGCCGTGAGATTCTTCAGGTCGTGGAGGCAAAACGCCGCCACGCGATGGAGCGCTTCAAACTCGGCCG
>SWDL01000061.1 GCA_005116795.1 Nitrospira sp.
CTCCTACCATCTCACCGACCGCAACGTGCCTTTGTATTTGGATGCGCTGGCCGACTACGCGCCGGCGTTTCTGCACGGCTATCCCTCCTCTCTCGCCGTGCTGGCCCGCGTCATGATGCAGTGCGGGCGGAAGGATGTGCGGCCCAAGGCCGTCTTCACCGCCAGCGAGACCCTGCTGGATTTCCAATGCATGGACATTGAGCAAGCCTTCGGAACAAAGGTTTATAACTGGTACGGGAACACCGAATTGACCTGCAACATCGTGGAGTGCGCCGCGGGAAGCTTGCACTACCGGACAGATTACGGGCTCTTGGAGATCTTGCCGGACGGTTCGATGATTGCCACCGGTCTGAATAATCCGGCGATGCCCTTGATCCGTTACCGGATCGGCGACGTGGCCTGGTTTCAGGAGGGTACTTGTCCTTGCGGCTGCGCGTTTCCGTTGATCGAACGCGTGGAAGGGCGCATCGAGGACTATGTCCGCACCCCAGACGGACGACTGGTGGGGCGACTCGACCATCTGTTCAAAGATGCGGCGCATGTGCGGGAAGCCCAACTGGAACAACAACGGCTGGACGAGCTGATCATTCGGATCGTAAAGGCCGACGGATTCACGGAGAAAGAAGAGCACATCATTCGTCATGAAGCCCGCCAGCGGCTGGGTGATACGATCGGTATAAGGTTCGAATACGTCGCCGAGATTTCCCGCACCGCGAACGGGAAGTTCAGATTTGTCGTCTCGAATGTGTCGAAAGCGCAGGCTGATCAGAAGTTCTAGGTAGTCTAGGGTTGGCTGAGTAGCAATCGTCTCGCTACGGGAGGAGACAATGGATGGGTTAAGTGATCGAGTGACAGAATATTTTGCTCGTCCTGACGCCGCCACGCAATGGTGGAAGATTACGACAGAGACGAAAGGGCGGTATGGACGGCAGCTCGCTTTCTTGAGCAAACATGTTGCGTTATCTGGAATTCGCGTGCTGGATGTTGCAACTGGACAGGGAAGGTTTGCCATCCATGCAGCCCGATCAGGAGCCGCAAAAGTGGTGGCTGTCGATATTTCCTCTGCGATGATCGGCCAAGCGAGGGAGCATGCAAAACGCCATGGCGTAGAGAATGCCATAGATTTCTTGACGGGCAATGCGGCCGACCTAAAGCTGGCCGGCGAAAGCTTCGACCTAATCACGTTCATGGAAGTTCTCGTTCATGTCCCACGGCCCGCGAGTATTCTTGCGAATCTTTCTCGGTTGCTGGCTCCGGATGGCTGCTTGCTTACGAATTTTGACTTTCCCGCTGCACAAGACATTACCTATCCCATCGACTGGCTTCACTCGTTAATGCGAGGAGTTCTAAAGGGAAAGGGAGCGGGTGATCTTATCATGCATGAGACGGTGGACCAGGCTATAGCCAAACTGAGAGAAGGGGCGGATACTCAGCGTGTCATCATGAGACCGCGCGATGCTTACCGTGGTCTTGCTTCTACGGATGTTTATGATTGGATACGCGGTGCTGGCTTGCGCGTACATGTGCACAAAAAGGAATATCCAAGGGTATTGGGGCGTGTGCCGATCCCGACCCCAATCGGGATGATTCTTCTGTGCCAAAAGTGCGAAGGCTTCGAGGAAGGGAAGAAATGAGCCAAGGTGCTGAGGGCGGCTTTGGTATAAGAGATTGGTTTCTGCAGGCGAATTTCCGGCCGACAATCCCGCACCGCACGAATGAAGGCGCCGCGGCGGGATAGCTGACTTCATTGGACCGGCTGTTCTCGATGCCGTTCCGATCCTACGCACGTGGGACGAGGAACTCGCCGTGCTTGTCAACGGCTTCCGCTGCGACGCCGGAACAGCCATCGTGCGCTTCATCAGCGGCTGATCCGAGCTTGTGACCAGGACTGGCCTGTGTTACGGTAGCCGCTATGCCAGCAGGGTTGACCTTCCCTCCCGTCACGGAAGCATTGTTGTCCTCGATCGTTCAGCGAATTCTCTCGATCGGCTCTCCTGAAAAGATCGTGCTCTTCGGATCCCGTGCAAGGGGAGTCGCGCGGCCGGACAGCGATCTAGACCTACTGATCATCGAAGTATCAGCGCTGCCACGGTTTCGCCGATCTTCCCGGTACCGGCGAGCGCTGTGCGGACTCTATCCGGCCAAAGATATCGTCGTCTGGACCCCACAGGAAGTGCAGGAATGGGCGGGATTGCCGAATTCCTTTATTTCCATGGCCTTGACTGGAGGGAAGGTCCTCTATGAAAGACGCGGCGGCCCTCGCTCAGGGATGGTTTCGTAAGGCCGACAGCGACCTCGCGGATGCGACGCGGACGGTTGTGAGCGAGGGCCCGTACGATACCGCCTGTTTTCATGCGCAGCAGGCGGTGGAGAAGTGTCTTAAGGGGTACCTCGCATTCATGATCTGGAAGAGCTGCAGGGAGTCTGCGGCGACCGTGCTCCCTGGCCCGAATTGACGTCGCTTGATCTCACCGACCTCACCGGTTATGCCGTCGAGTTCCGCTACGATGCCGAATTCTGGCCGCCACAACAGACCGCCGCGGATGCGCTCGCCCTCGCGAAGCATGTGCGCGGGGTCGTGTTGGCACGCGTTCCACAGTCTGCCAGACCGTAATCCTCATGTTGCGGCGCGGAACCGCGCGCACTAGACTCCGTGACACGTCCCGCAGCCAGCTCCCCGGCTGGGTCGGGGATGCTCGACGATTCAGTCGAAGCCGGATCGCCTTCGCCGCGACTGTTGTATAAAAGGCAGAGCATGATCAGTTTCCGCAGACGAACCTTCGGCCGACGAACCCGCATTTCACGGATGAAGGCGCTGCGGCGGTATGGCTGACCTCATAGGACCGGCTTTTCTCGATGCCGTGATGGTCGTAGGCGCCGACGGCGAAACATTCCTGGCGGGGTCGTCATTCCCGCTTCATGGCCGGACAGGTCTTATCCGAGAGTGCGGATGAAAGGACGCTCCGCAGGATCACAGTGATAATCGTTTACCTAGACCTGCTTGGGAGGAAGGTCAGATTCCTTAGTTTCTCCTATAGGCAAGGAGCGCAAGCGAAGGCGTGTCTCCTCAAAGACAGCTACGGCTCCATGGTCGAGGGCATCACTCAATTTGGTAAGGTTGGATGTGATGAGGGCTACTTGGGCCTCCGGCCTGCGCTGGCCCAACCGCCTGAAAAGAATGACGGAGGGCGCTTTCTCTTGTCGCAGTGCCAGTATTGTTCCGAAGTCGGTATCGGCGGACACAACCGTTCGCCCCTCGCGCGCAGCCCGATCAAGAATGACTTCATCCTCCGATTCCTGTAAGGCGTAGTCACGGACGTGTACCGCATCGTGTCCACTCTTCCGCAATCCGTCGGCCACAAGTGGAGACAACGCGTTGTCGATCAGGAACTTCATGTCGGGACGGTCAGGGGCAACTCACGCTCGCGAACCGCTTCAGCGGCATATTGCAAGGCCTCGCGGATGTCTTCCGTGCGAAGGTCGGGATAGGCGTTCAGGATCTCTCCCGCGGTCAGGCCGTCTGCGACCATCCCCACAATCGTTGCGACCGGAATCCGAAGGCCGCGAACGCAGGGGACGCCTCCCA
>SWDL01000062.1 GCA_005116795.1 Nitrospira sp.
GCCCTGGTGGCCCTGGATCCCCGCACCGGCGCCATCAAGGCCATGGTCGGGGGCTATGACTTCGCCCGAAGCGAATACAACCGGGCCGTGCTGGCCCATCGGCAATCCGGCTCCGCCTTCAAGCCGATCATCTATGCCACGGCGATTCACAAGGGATTGAGCCCGGCGACCCTGCTGCTCGACGCCCCGGTGGTCTATGAGCAGGCAGAAAAAGACAAGCCCTGGAAGCCGGAAAACTACGAGAAGAAGTTCTACGGGCCGATCAGCATGCGTGAAGCGCTGATACATTCCCGTAACCTGGCCACCGTCCGTCTCCTGGAGCAGGTCGGCATTCCGAGCGTCATCGAGTTTGCGCAATCGTTGGGCATCAATAGTCCGCTGAATCACGATCTCTCACTGGCGCTCGGCTCTTCCAGCGTCACGCTCATGGAGTTGACCTCGGCGTTCGGCATCTTCGCCAACCAGGGCGCGCATGCCGATCCGTTTGCGATCGCCCAGGTTCAGGACAACGGGGGGCAGATGCTGGAGGAATCGGCGCCCGAAGCCTCCCCGGTCGTCACGAAGGAGGTGGCCTTCCTGCTCACCAACATGCTGGAGGACGTCATTCAGCGGGGGACCGGCGTGCGCGCGAAGGGGCTGGGGCGGCCCATTGCCGGCAAGACGGGGACGACGAACGACTATTCGGACGCCTGGTTCATCGGGTACACCCCGAACCTTGTCGTCGGCGTCTGGCTGGGCTTCGATGACACCCGCAGCCTCGGCGAATCCGAATCGGGCTCCCACGCCGCACTTCCGATCTGGATCGATTTCGTGCGGGAAGCCTTCAAAACGCTTCCGGTCATGCAGTTCGAAATTCCGGACGATATCGAATATGTCCGCGTAGACTCCACGACCGGGCTCCTGGCCTCGGAGACCGAAGAGCGGGGCACCGTCGAGCTCTTTGCCAAGGGGACCGGCCCGAAAGAGGCCGCTCCCGCGCCTGTCGATATGATGGATTTCTATAAACTCGACCAGCCGCTCGACACAAAGGCTCAGGTTGAGGCTGAGGCTAAAGGTGACCTAGGTCCCCGCCTCCCTCAGCCTTAACCTCAACCCAACCTCACCCTGCCTCTACCCCGACTTGGCGTCTTGGTATGCCTCGTGCCAGGCCATCTGGATGGCCTCGAGGATCTTTTCGTTGGATTTCTTGGGGTCGGCCCTGAAGTCCGGGAGGGCGATGATCCAGGCATGCATGTCGGTAAACCGCACGGTGAGCGGGTCCACGCCGGGGTGCGTTTCGACGAGACGGATTCCGATGTCTTCCGCATCCTGCCAGGTCAAATTCATCGTTCCTCGTTTCTCGTCGCTCGTATCTCGGGGGTCGCGAACGAATTCCGGAATCTGTTGATCTGTCGATCTGTTGATGTGTCCGAAATCCTGGCACTCGACAGATCGTCAGATCATCCGATTTCTTCCGCTTCACGCTTCACGAACGACGCTTCACGCCTTACGGCAGTTCCGCCAGCGACTTGTTCTGCAAGGCCTCTTTCAACGAGGAATCCATCAAGACCTCGGCGAGGTGATGGGTCGCCTGTTCCACCTCGGCCATACGGGCGCGGATGGCCCGATGATCGTGGCCGGCCTTGGCCGATTCCAGGGCACCCAGGGCCGCCCGAATCCCAGCGGTTTCCCGTTCATCAATGAGACGCCCGCCCTGCCCCAGGGCCTTGTCGGTCGCCTTCAAGACGGCATCGGCCTCGGTGCGGGCCTCAATCAATTGGCGAGCCTTGAGGTCTTCGGCGGCGAACTTGAACGACTCGCCGAGCATGCGCTCGACTTCGTCGTCCGTCAGTCCGGATGACGGCTTCACGTCCACCGTTTGGGCCTGGCCTGTTCGGACGTCTGTGGCCGTGACGCGCAGAATGCCGTTGGCGTCGATCAGGAACGTCACCTCGATACGCGGCACCGCGGCCGGCAGCGGCGGAACCTTGAGCCGAAACCGGGCCAAGCTGCGATTGTCCTGTGCCAGTTCACGCTCGCCTTGCATGACGTGCAGGTCGACCCCGGTCTGCCCATCGACATAGGTCGTAAACATTTCCTTCGCGCTGGTTGGGATCGTGGTATTCCGTCGTATCAGGGCGCTCATCACGCCGCCCATCGTTTCGATGCCGAGCGAGAGCGGCGTCACGTCCAGCAGCAACATGTCCTGGGTGCCGCCTGCGAGAATATCGGCCTGCACGGCCGCACCGAGCGCCACCACCTCGTCCGGATTCAAGTCGGAATGGGGCGCCTTGCCGAACAGTTCCTGCACCAGCTGCCGGACCATCGGCATCCGTGTGGACCCGCCGACCAGCACCACTTCATCGATCTCCGCCGTACGCAGGCCGGCGTCCTTGATCGCCTGCCGGCAGGGGGCCAAGGTCTGCTCGACCAGGGTGCGGGTCAGGGCTTCCAACTGGTCGCGCGTGACCTCCGCCGTGAAGCGGCCCTTCCCGTCCGGCAGCGACACCGCTGCCGTGGCCTTTCGCTCATCCGAGAGTCGAATCTTGACCCGCTCGGCTTCGAGCCTGACGGCTTGGACCGTGTCGAGATGCGTCGTCACGTCGAGTCCGTGCTGCTCACGAATCTGCCGTACGAACACATCCGCCATCCGCTGATCGAAGTCGTCCCCGCCGAGGTGGGTGTTGCCGTTCGTCGACAGCACTTCGAAGATGCCGTGCTTTAACTTGAGGATCGAGATGTCGAAGGTCCCTCCGCCCAGATCATAGACCGCGATGGTGCCCTGGGTTTTTTCTTGTAGCCCATAGGCCAACGAGGCGGCGGTGGGTTCGTTGATGATCCGCAGGACTTCCAGCCCCGCAATCGTCCCGGCGTCCTTCGTCGCCTGTCGCTGGGCGTCGTTGAAATAGGCCGGGACGGTGATCACCGCCCGGCGAATCTCTTCGCCAAAATGGGCCTCCGCCCGCTGCTTCAGTTCCTTCAAGATCATCGCGGAGACTTGCGGAGGAGAATAGGTCTTCTCCCCGACCTTGATGCGGATGACGCCCCCTTGCTCCGTGAGCTGATAGGGAAAGTACCGGAGCTCGTCGGTGACGTCGGCCAAGGCCTTCCCCATGAACCGTTTCACGGAATAGATCGTGCGCGCCGGGTCTCGAAGCAGATGCTCTTTGGCTCCATCCCCCACCATCAGACCGTTGTCCGTCATGGCGACCACGGAGGGAACCATCGTCCGGTCATGCCGGCCGGCAATGACGCGTGGGGTCCGCCCGTCCATGTAGGCAATCAGCGAATTGGTGGTGCCGAGGTCGATGCCGACGATTCGAGACATAGGCCGTGTGCGCGGCTCCCCGTTATCCCATCGTGTCGACGAGATCGTCCACGATGTTCCGAAGATAGGTGCGATTCGAAAGAATTTCCCGCAGGTCTCTCAGGACGTCCTCTTTCTCCCGTTCCCCATCGGCTGCCGCGGCGTGACCGCCGCCCTGAAGGCGATCCCAGACCCCGAAGAGTTCGGCGAGCCTTGATTCCATGTCCTGGCGCCTCACCTCCAGCGCCGCTCGCTCGGCATTCAATTTGGCGCGCAGGTCGGCCAGCTCGGGGGAGGCTCGTGTGGCGGAAGCGGCACGAAACGCATTGAGATCGTCCTGCAACTCCAAAATCTGTTCAAAGAGATCGGCGGGCGGCTGCGTGCGAATGTCTTTGGCCGATCCCGCTTCGAGCTGCACCAGGTACTCCGCGCGCCGAACAGGATCCTTCAAGGTGCGATAGGCCGTATTCAGCATGGCGGAGTTGCCCAAACTGATGGCCCGTTCCGTCTCGCTCTTGTCCTGATAGAAGTCGGGGTGAAACAGGCGACTCATCTCGTAGAATTTCGATTCGAGCGCCTCCGCGTCGATCGTCAACAGGCGAGGGAGCCCGAGACATCTGAAGTAGTCAAGGTCGGCGGACAGCGGCTGCACTTTGACGCACCGTCCGCAGAGATATTCCCCATGGGCCTCGGACTGGCAATGCCAGCACATGCTCCTGGCCATCTGGAGCTCGGTGCGTTTGGCCTGGGCCGACTGCGTGGGTTCCATGTGCTCCG
>SWDL01000063.1 GCA_005116795.1 Nitrospira sp.
GTATGCCCGTCACGACCAGTTCTTCCAGGAGGCTCTCGTTGGCCGTGGCGATCGACTCTCGAATCAAGTCGCTCCGGTCATAGACCGTGACGACCTTCACGCCTTTCGGCATGGAGGGCTCAATCTCATTGAGCTTCGCCTTGACCCGTTCGATCACCGCCGGCGCATTCTCGCCGAATCGCATCACGACGATGCCGCCTGCGATCTCGCCCCGGCCATCGAGCTCAGCCAATCCTCGGCGCATGTCCGGGCCGAGACGGACCGTGGCGACATCGCGTAAGAGAATCGGCGTCCCGTGTTCATTCACTCCGACCGCGATCTTCTCGATATCCGCCACCGACTTGATATAGCCGCGGCCACGAATCATGTACTCGATGCCGGAGAATTCCACGACGCGGCCGCCCACGTCGTTGTTGCTCTGTCGAATCGTTTCCACAATGGAGGGAATGGACAAGCGGTAGGCCAGCACCTTGGTCGGATCCAGATTGACCTGGTACTGCCGGACGAAGCCGCCGATGCCGGCCACCTCTGCCACGCCTTCGACCGCCCGCAGCCAATAACGCAGATACCAGTCCTGGAACGAGCGCAACTCGGCGAGATCGTGTTGCCCGGACTCATCGACGAGGGCGTACTGAAAGACCCAGCCTACCCCGGTGGCATCGGGGCCGAGTTGGGGCATGACGCCTTCCGGTAAACGACCCGCCATCTGGTTCATGTATTCGAGGACCCGGCTACGCGCCCAATAGATGTCCGTCCCGTCCCTAAAAATGACATACACATAGGAGTAGCCGAAGTCCGAGAAGCCACGGACGACCGTGACCTTGGGCGCTGAGAGCAAGGCGGTGACGATCGGATACGTGATCTGGTCTTCGACGAGGTCGGGAGACCGTCCGGGCCAGGTGGTGTAGACGATCACCTGCGTATCGGAGACATCCGGGAGGGCATCGATCGGCGTCTGCCACATCGCCCACAGTCCGACCGCTGAGAACGAGAAGACCAACAGGAAGACGATGAAGCGGTTCCTCGCGCTGAACTCGATGATTGTTTCGACCATACGCGTCGATTGCGTTGATACCGTCTACTGCGTCAGTGCGTCTATCGAGTCTGTTGCGTCCTTCGCGACAGACGCGGCAAGCAAGAGACGCGACAGACGCTACTTCATGCCCATTCCGCCCATGCTGTCCACGACGGACTTGAGCCGGCTTTCGCTGTCGATCAGGAAATTGGCCGAGGTCACGATGTGCTCGCCTTCTTTCAGCCCTTCCAGCACTTCAGACCACTCCCCGGTCTTCACCCCGGTCTTGATCAGGCGTGGTTCGAGCCTCCCGCCGCCATGATGGAGAAACACGACTTGCTTCTGGCCGGATTCGATGACGGCTTCTTGCGGGATCGCGAGGCGGGTTCCCAAGTTCACCCGCAGCTCCACGTTGGCATACATGTCCGGCTTGAGTTTCTCGTCAGAATTCTCGAGCTCAACGCGCACCTTGGCGGTCCTTGTCTTGGGATCCAGCGTAGGATAGACGAAGCCCAGGTGACCGGTCAGCACAGTACCAGGATCGTAGGAAAGGGTGACGGCAGCCTTTTGTCCCGCTTTCACGAACGACAGCTCGTACTCGTAGATGTCCGCCAAGATCCAGATGTGGGACAGGTCGGCAATGGTGTAGAGCTCCTGGCCAGGATCCACGTGAGCGCCCGCCAGCGCTTCTTTCTTAATGACGGTCCCGGTGATGGGCGAATGGATAGGCAGGGCTTTCAACACCTTCCCGGTCTTTTCGAGTTCTCGAATGTGATCATCCGTGATATCCCAGAGCTGAAAGCGACGCCGGGTGGCTTCGAGCAGCTCTTTTGAACCCCGAGCCACTTCCGGGAATTCGCTCTCACCCATTTGCTTGCGGCCTTGCAACGCCAGGAGATACTCCTCCTGACTCGCCACCAGATCGGGACTGTAGATGGTGAAAAGCATCTGGTCTTTCTTCACGTGATCGCCTGTGGCGCTGACATAGAGCTGCTCGATCCAGCCGTGAAACTTGATCGTGACCTTCGCTAATCGCCGCTCGTCCACGGCGACCCTGCCGACTGTGCGGATGACTTTCTCTAGCGATCGCCTGGCGACCTCCTCATACTTGACGCCGATCGTTTGCAGACGCTCCGGCGGAATCGTGACGATGCTTGTTTCAGTTCCAGGAACCGCTGATGGTCCATCTTTGTGTGCCTTCCCTTCTCCGAACGCTTCACGCTTCACGCCTGACGCTTCACGTGTTGTTTCCATGCCCGGCATCTCGCCCATCGGCTCCTGTTTGGAGTCAGCCGGCGGGAGGGTCACCGGGCGAGACATCAGCCAGAAGACAACCGCCCCCGCCGAGACCATGAGCACTCCGACGATTGCAATGCGCCGGCGGGTCATGGTCCTGACTTCCCTTCTTCCAGCGTCGCGCTCAATGTTCCCCCCGTCACCGCTTCAAGCCTTGCCAGCGCTCGTTCATGGCTCACCATCTCGCCATGGAGCTCCAACTGGCTCTCTTGGAGGGTCAGCAGGCTGTTGAGCAACGTCAGAAAATCCACCTTGCCGACCCCATACCCGGCCTGGGCAGACTGCAACGCAAGTGTGGCCTGTGGGATGATGGCATCCCGCAAGATCGTAATCAGCCGCTCGGCTCGCTGAGCCTGCACGAATCCATCCTTCACCTGGAACAACAGTTCCTGCCGGGTCGCCGAGAAATCCTCACGCGCTCCGGACAGGTTGGCCAGCGCTTCATTGACTCCCTGACGCTGCTTGGTTTCATAAAACAGCGGGATTTTGATTCCCAGCATGACCTGATACCCGTTGTCATTGATGCGATCATTCCGCAGTCCCAGGGCCGTCACATCGAAATCAGGATAGAATTGCCGGCGAGCCAGAGACACCGTATGCTCCGACCGATCGATGCTCTTGGCGGAAGCCAGCAGCGCCGGCGAGAAGGCTTCAGCGCGCCGGTTCAACTCCGGAAGCGGGATCGTCATGATGGTGGCCTGAATCTCCTCCGGCGTCCCGAGCGGGCCGGCCGGCGGACGATTCAACAGGCGATTGATCGCGGCATGGAGGCTCTCTTTCTGTTGATCCAGCACGGCCAGCCGGTCGAGCACACGCGAAATCTCGACCTGTGCGCGGAACACGTCCTGCTGGGCGGCCTGGCCGACGGCATACCGAGCCTTGGCTGTTTTTTCGAACTGCGTGAGGAGGATTTTGTTCTTCTCGACGATCTCGATACTTTCGTGGATGAAGTGCAGGTTGTAATAGGCTTCTTTCAGAGCCGCTATCAGTCGCAGCCTGGTCGCCTTGTATTCCTGTTCGAATCGCTCGGCCTCCCGCCTCGCGATGTCCCCTTTCAGCCCCAGCTTGCCGGGAAAAGGAATCTCTTGCCCGAACCCATACATCGCGCCTTGCAGAGGGTCGGTCATGGGCATGCGTTGATACCCCAATTGAAGTCTGGGGTCCGGGAGTGTTTGTACCTGCGGGACGACAGCCTTTGCCGCTTCCCATCGCTCTCGGGCTGCCTTGACCTCGGGACTGCGGGCGGCCATCTCCTCGATAAGAGCCGGAAGCGACAGTCTTTCCTCGTTCACAGGTTGCATGGCCGTGACATGGACGACCCCGAGAAAGAGGCACGCAGCAGCCGATAGCCATAGTGAAAAGAGTTTCATAACGCACCTCTTCACGAAAGAAATTGACGATTGGCCCATTGACTCAATGAATCAATGAACCAATTGTTTCTGGGAAGAGAATCACATGCGGAATATGGAGAGGAGACTCTGAAGAGGAGGCCCCGACCGGGTAGGGGCCATCACCGCAGAAAGAGGGACAGACGGATCAGCCACAACGACGGCGAGGCCGAGGGGATCGCTTCCATTCAACGACAGTAGACGTTGGACGGGAGCCACGCCGGTCTTCGACAATGACGGGAGAGAGTCGGCGCACAGACTGCTCCCGGCCATCGCGTGGCCCGTCTGGGCCTGACACAGGGATGATGCCGCAACCACAAGGGACGGAACCATCGCGCAGAAGGAGCCCACAACTTGGCACAAGAAGAGGGCCACGACCGTCGCGGAAGCAAGCGCCCGGGTGATCTTCTTGCAACTTGATCGCATGCGCTTCACTCTCATCCTTGCTCCTGGTCGGAGCAGCCGTCTTTCGTCATCTCACGACTAACACAGAACAGGCGCTCTGCTGGACGATCTTGGTGGAGATGCTGCCCAGGAGGAACCGCGCCACCGCGCCGAGCCCCTTGGCCCCGGTGACGATCAGATCCGGCTTTTCGCGCCGAGCCACTTTCATGATCTCATCCGCGGGCCGGCCCAGTCGCGGGAACTCTCTCACGCGATACCCCGCCTTCTCTAATCGGATGGCCTCGTGTTCCAGTAATCTCTGCGCGGCCTCTTTGATCTCCGGATAGCGCAGGAAGGGCATGACGTGCACCAGGAGAATTTCGATCGGCTCGGCTTGCGGCTGGACCTGGAAATGTTTGGTGAGAAATCCCAACGCTTTACGGGAGGAAGAGGACCCGTCCGTCGCGAACAGAATCCGCCGGAGCGTCTGGGCCGGTTCTTTCACGATCAACACGGAACAGGGCGCATGAAGCGTCACGTAGGTGGAGATGCTGCCCAACATGAACCGATCCACCGCATCCAGGCCGCGACTCCCGACGACCACCAGCGCGCCGGGCCGAGCATGCTTGAGAAGCGTGCGGGCGATGGGGCCTCTCTCAATGCGGACCGACCCGGCGAGGGCCAAGTCGGCCATCTGCTGCTTCGTGTCCGCCACGACGGTCTTGGCGCGCTTTTCCAGCCGTCGGACTTCTTCCTCGATGAATCGCTCGTTCCCGACAATCGTCGGTTGCACCATAAAGGGGGCCCGCAGCGCGTGGAGATCGAGTCCATGCACCGCAATTACTGTCGGTGGAGTTCGAAACGGCATCTTGGCCGGCCATCCCGCCGCCCATCCCGAATATTTCGACCCGTCGACTCCTAGGACGATCCGCATATTGTTCTCCCTTCCAGAAGGTGATGAGTGACCGGCAAGATGAAGATTTTTGAAGCCATCATCACTTCCTACGTGATCAACCGTATCTCCATCTGGCGCAACTCGGCCTCGTCTTCGGAATCGAGCTCGTCCTGCTCCACCCGCTCGACCCGCACCGTCGAGACCTTGTACTCCGGACATTGGGAGCTCTCATCCGCGCTGGAGGAGAGCAACACATTCACCTCGCTCGCCGGAAAATGAAAGCTCGTGAAGAGTTGCCCGGGCTGGACCCGCTCGCTCACGGCCAGCGGCAGCACGGCCTCACCGCGCGCGCTGATCAGTCGGACCAGCTCGCGATCGTGGAACCCCATGCGCGCAGCATCCTCCGGATGCATCTCCAGCACATCGGCATCCACCACCCGCATGATGTCCGTTCGCCTGGTCTGCGCGCCACAGCCATAATGTTGGAGAATTCGGCCGGTGATGAGCACGAAGGGATAGGCCTCGGAGGGCGACTCTCCAGGCGGCAGATACTCCACGCCGACGAAGCGCGCCTTGCCCTTCGGGAATCGGTCCACGTGCATCACCGCGGTGCCCGGGTGATCCGCTGAGGGGATCGGCCATTGAAGGCTGTCCGGCGACTCGAGCCGATCGAAGGACAGGCCGGCGAACAGGGGCGCGAGGCCGGCGACTTCGTCCATGATCTGGGACGGATGTGCATACGTCATGGGATAGCCCATGCGTGTCGAGACCTGACTCACGACCTGCCAGTCCGGCCAGACTCCGCTCGGCGGGTCCACTACCTTGCGGATACGTTGGACGCGACGCTCCAGGTTCGTAAAGGTTCCGTCTTTCTCCAGGAAGGAAGCGCCCGGGATCACCAGGTGTGCGAACTGCGCCGTCTCGGTCATGAAGAGATCTTGGACGACCAAGAACTCAAGCCGACGCAAGGCCTCTCGTACCTTCTTCAGATTGGGATCGGTCTGCGCGACGTCGTAGCCGATGATCCAGAGACCCTTGAGCTTCCCTTCGAGCGCAGCATCCCACATGTCGGGCGTCTTCATGCCACGCTGCCTAGGCAAGGGACGTCCGGTGATAGCATCGTGTTTGGCCGCAAGCGTGGGATCGTCGAAGTTCTGATAGCCGGCGAAGTACGTCGGGAGGCATCCCATGTCGGAGGCTCCCTGCACGTTGTTCTGCCCGCGCAGCGGATTGATCCCCGTGCCCGGCCGTCCGATATTCCCGGTTGCCAAAGCCAGATTGCACAGGGCGATGACGCCGTGACTGCCCCATCGATGTTCCGTGACGCCGAGTCCATGCGCACACATGGAGGCGCCGCTCTTCGCATAGCGTCTGGCCGCGTCGATGATCAACTGCGCCGGCACCCCTGTGATCGTCTCGGTCAGCGCCGGCGTGCAGGTCTTCACGGTCTCGATCCAATCGGTCAGGCCTTCGGTCCTCGCCTCAATGAACGCCTTGTCCAGGAGTCCCTCACTGACGATGACGTGGCCCATGCCGCTGAGCAG